>CANHGC010000009.1 GCA_947460045.1 Bacteroidota bacterium
TACACTCTTTGCCTACCGCTCTCGTCTCTAACCGCAGAAATACCATCGATCACCTTATCATTAAAACGGTTGACCTGATTAATGAAAAGGTGATCGATGGTATTTCTGCGGTTAGAGACGAGAGCGGTAGGCAAGGTATGAGAATTGTGTTTGAATTAAAGCGCGATGCAATTCCCAATATCATCCTGAACCAATTGTATAAATACACACCTTTACAGAGCAGTTTCTCTGTAAATAATATCGCTTTGGTGGCTGGTCGTCCTGAGATGTTGAATCTCAAAGACATGATCAAGCATTATGTGAATCACCGTCATGAGATTGTGCAGCGCAGAACCCAATATTTGTTGGACGAAGCACGCAAGCGGATTCACATTTTAGAGGGTTTGATCATTGCGCTCGATAACCTCGACGCGGTAATTAAACTGATTCGTGAAAGTCGCACACCAGATGCCGCTAGGGAAGGTTTGATGAGTCAATTTGGTTTGTCAGAAATTCAATCGAAAGCCATTCTGGAAATGCGTTTGCAGCGTTTAACAGGATTGGAAATTGATAAAATCCGTGAAGAGTATAACGCCGTATTGAAGGAAATCCAATATTACGAAAGTGTTTTGGCGAGTGAGGATTTGCGCATGGAAATCATCAAAACAGAAATCACGGAGATCAAGGACAAATATGGTGATGTTCGCAGAACCAACATTGAGTTCAGTGCCGGTGAGTTTAATATCGAAGATTTGATTCCCAATGACGAAGTGGTGATTACCATTTCGCACATGGGTTACATCAAGAGAACCTTGTTGAGTGAGTACAAAGAGCAAAATAGGGGTGGTAAAGGTCTTCGTGGTGTGAAACACCGTGATGCCGATTTCGTAGAGCACTTGTTTATTGCATCTACCCACAATTACTTGCTTCTGTTTACCGAGCAAGGACGTTGTTTCTGGTTGAAGGTATATGAAATTCCTGAAGGACAAAAAGCGACCAAAGGAAGGCCGATACAAAATTTGATCAGCATTCCGAACGATGATAAGGTCAAAGCCTATTTGAATGTGATTAACCTGAAAGATCCTGAATATTTGGAAAACAACTTCATCATTATGGTGACCAAATTGGGTGTGGTTAAAAAGACATCTTTGGAAGCGTATAGCAGACCTAGAACCAATGGTATCAATGCCATTACGGTTAGGGAAGGGGATGAATTGTTGCAAGCTTGTTTAACCGACGGCGATAGCGAAGTTGTAATTGCTAAGAAGTTCGGTAAGGCCATTAGATTCCCAGAAGCCAAGGTTAGACCTATGGGTAGAACAGCGGCAGGGGTGAGGGGTGTTACGTTAGAATCTGCAGAAGATGAAGTGATTGGCATGGTTTGTGTAAATCCTAGAAAGAGTGAAGCCACAATCCTGGTTTTGAGTGAGAAAGGGTACGGTAAACGCACTGATCTTGAAGACTACCGAATCACTGGTAGGGGCGGAAAAGGTGTGAAAACCATCTCAATCACAGAAAAAACTGGAACCTTGGTTGGAATTTTATCGGTGACGGATGAAGATGGATTGATGATCATTTGTAAGAGTGGTTTAACCATCCGATTGGCCATCGACAAATTGAGAATAATGGGTCGTGCAACGCAAGGTGTTCGATTGATTAACCTCAAGGGTTCAGATTCTATCGCAGGTTTGGCTAAATCACCCAAAGAAGAAGACGAGGAAGACGAAGATTTGTCTGCCGAATTCATTGAAGGTGATATAGTTGAAAGTGGCGAGAGCACGGATATCGAAACAAACACAGAAACCACCGAAACAACAGACAACGATGATGAATAAACTATTCAAAACTGCCCTGGGATTATCATTAACCTTGGGATTCGCCCAATGCAGCACAGCTCAAATCAAAGCCGTTAATTCAGCGGAATACGCTTTGATGAGTAATTCTGTGGAAGATTTGATCATTGCGAAAGAAGAAATCGATAAAGCAAAGATCAACCCGAAATCAGCCGAATTGCCAAAAATGTACTTGGTAAGAAGTGATGTGTATGCAAGGTTGGCGGGCGCGAAGAACAATGAATTGCTGAAAGGTTTAACCGATCAAGCCGGATTGGAAGCAATGATTTCTGTGAGAAAATTCCACGAAAGCACACTGCCCAAAAAAGCTGAAGAAAGAGAAAATGGAACGGCATTGGCTGGCAACGCGTTTGCCGCTGGTTACAACGAAGCCATCGGATACTTTGCCACAAAAAGCTACGATACATTGTGTATTTACTACGCTGAATTGATCGCAGGTTATGGATATTTGGATACCGCGATGTCGAACAATTTGGCCAACAACAAAATCACCAAAGCCAGTTTGACAGAAACCTATGCGCAAGTGGCTACTTTGCATAGCAATCAAAGTGTAAAGATCGCCATACTTCAAGGTTTGGTAGACAAAGGAAATGTGGTTCCTGCAGTAGTTGAAGGGCTTTCAAAGGCATATTTGGTATCAGCAGACACCGTGAAAGCGGAAAACTGCATCCGTACCGCCTTGTTGGCATCGAATAACAGTGATGCGATGTTTCAAATTTTGGTCAATTTCTTTGTTTCTATTAAGCAAGAACAGCGCTTGTTCAACGATGTTGACCGTCAGCTTGGAATAGACCCCAACAGCAGATTGTATTACACCAGGGCTTATTTGAATGAGAATCAGGGCAGATACGACGCGGCAATTGCTGATTACAGAAAAGCCGTTGAATTGGATGAGTTTAACTATGACGCCAATTTCAACTTGGGTTTGGGATTGATGAAATACGAGAGCAGAAAATTGTACGATAAGCGCAGTGCTGCCGTAGGTGCAAAGAAGAAGTTGGTTGATGAGGAGTTAAAAATGTTGTTTACAGATGCCAAGAAGTATTTGGAGCGTGCTTTGGACAATGTAGATTATTCAACAGCTGATCAAATCAATATTTGCAAAGCACTTAAATCTGCTTGTTTGGAGATAGGAGATACTGCAGGTGCAGATAAGTATACATCGTTAATCAAAGGAATGGAGTAATCAGTTTCTGACATTTTAAATATTAGAAGGCCAGCAGAATAGTTGGCCTTCTTTGTAAATATCAATTTAACATAATGTAAATTATGAAACAAGAAGATGAATAGCAAAATAAACCGTTAACAGTTTGATGCAATCACTTCAATGAATCCATGATCCTTTGGATTAAACCTTGTTCATCCAAAATCACAAATCAATTTGGATTAATCCTTAATCACCTGATATTACTAATCAAAAATCCAATGGACTAATCCAATGCGTTAAAACTTTAAACTGAAGTGATCAATCTATAATCCTATGGATTATTCAGTAAACAGCTGATGTAATTAATCAATGACAATGATTGATTCACTATGCACAACAAGATTCGCTTCGTTGTAAATCGCAACCTCATAAATACCCGTCGCCCAATTGCTAACATCAATGCGGTTCATATTCCTAACCTGCGAAGACGCACAATTCTGGAAAACGATTCCACCAACCTCATTAAAAATACGAACGCAATTTGATTCCCTCATTTGAATGGTCAAAACTTCCCTCACAGGATTCGGATAAATCACTGCAAGCGGATCCTGGATATTTGGATTTCTCAATGATTTTAACACAATCAAAGCGCTGCTATCGCTCTTACAACCATTCTCAACGTACAAACAACGGTAAATACCTATAGCGCTTGGTTTAAATAACCTGCCCGACCCAACCAAAACACCATTTTTGTACCAATTATATGTCCCAGTACCAACGTTCGCGGCCTTCAACGTATCCAAGTTGCAACTAACCGAAATGGTCTTAGTGCCACTTGTCTGAATCCCCAAAACATTACTAAGTGCAGGGTTTGGTGTAACACAAGCCGTCTTTGAATTGATCCACAATTGGTATTTGTCTGTTGCCAAAGGACTCAAGCCATAGAGGCTTTTTTGTGTCGATGAAATACCCATGCCATTCTTTTTCCATGAATAACTCATATCGATCAGTTTTTCATTGGATAATACCGATGAAGAGATGCTAAATGTGTCATTGACACAAACTATCGCTGGGTTAGATTGAATTGTAACAACCACAGGAATACTATCCAACACAAAAATGCGATTAATAATTGTTTTTGTATCGTCTCCGATGGCATTTCCAGCGACCAATTTGATGGTGTATGCGCCACCTTTTGTTAATTGAACGATCGGTTTTTTGCTGCTAGAATCTGTGCCAGACAGAAACTTTACGCCCAAACTCGGTGTAAACGACCACCTCCAGGAGGTAGGTGTATTTAATGATGAATCTATCAAAGTAACCGATTGATGGGAACACACAGTATCCTTGGTGGTACCAAATTTTGCAATAGGACTCGCTTTAGACCACGCATCAGATGTGAATACCCCTCTCCCATGTGTAGTTGCCATAATGGTTTGGTCCGCATCACGATATTTCAAATTTGCTACTTTAACAGCTCCCATCCCTTCATTATAGGGTGCCCAAACAACAGATGTAGCGAATACATCAGATGTTCCGTATACACCCAGTTCTGTTGCGATGATCGCCTCTCCCATCTTTCTTGGATTCAATAATATCCCCCAGATGGGCATGTCGGCAATATTTCCATCTCTGGATGTCCAAGTTTTACCAGCATCAATACTCATGTAAATATTTATACCACTTCCATAGTTACTGATAGTGACAAACAGCGTGTCGGATTTTCTCAATCTAAAAATGTCGCTGATATTACCTGCATTGATGGTTCCCGTGATATCTGACCAAACTGGTGTTGAAGCGCCAATATCAGTAGTCACATACACCTTGCCTACATCTGTACCAACATAAAGCTGTGCCTTCCCTGTCCCACTTACGCTACTACAAAAAGCACTTGGCGCCCCATTGGCCGTGGTTGTGCTTACAGTTACAGTGTTGGCTAGTGTGGATGATGTGCCTAGTTTGTTTCGATACAACGTGCATTTTCCTTTTCCAGTGATCAATGCACCATTGATATCATCCCAAGCCGCCGGGTTGATAAATTTCCCCGTATTGGGGTCATCAATCAGCTTGGCAGAATTTGTCCAGTTGTTCGACGTAGCATAAAACTGATTATACACATAACTAACAACTTGTTTGTTGTCGTTGCTTTGACTAATAAAACAATATCCCCCATCGCCACCAGAAACCATATTTTCATTGACCAATCCAGTTGAATTCAATTGATGCGTACCATTGTCTTGTGCGCCAGCCACCATGAGTTGACTTCCCTTGGTCTGTGACAAATCACCCCAATAAAACTGAGTAACGATATATCCATTGTT
The DNA here is from genome assembly GCA_947460045.1 of Bacteroidota bacterium. Classification (GTDB taxonomy): domain Bacteria; phylum Bacteroidota; class Bacteroidia; order NS11-12g; family UBA955; genus UBA955. Next base: position 5,301 of record CANHGC010000009.1, read on the forward strand.
GCGTTCGTAGATAACGGATTGATACGACATATTATCCAAAATGTCGGGCGCATAAAAAACACCCCCATCATTGCCAATCAAACAAGCGTTGCTGCCTGGCAAAAAGACGATATTGTGTTGATCTGCATGCACATATGAGCAAGATAAATTCGCAAGACCTGAATTGTCACTCCACTTTCCAACCTGGGTGAAAGAACTGCCCGCATTTTCACTCAAAAACAAGTCAATCGCACCGAACATAACGTCGGAAGAGTCTAAGGGAGAAACGGCCAAAATAAGATCGTACCAAGCTTGCCCTCTACTTGGATCGGTTGCGGGTATTCCGGCATCGGCGTCTTTGGGTTTTTTGATGGCACTCCAAGTACTGCCTTTGTTGGTGGATTTTAGCAAGGTGTCTACTTTTCCGTTGGACTCAAAAACGGCATAAATGGTAACCGCGGAAGATGGTGCGCATGCCAATTCTACCCTGCCCGCTTTATCGGCGTGGGAGTAGGCTGTTGTGAAATTCACCCCATCGTCTGTATATAATACCCGTCCACCCCCTTTATCGGTTGCAGTTTGGGCATAATTCCTTCTGGTACCCACCCAGAGGCGATTGTCTGCACCCAATTCCAAGTCAGCCGGAATCATGAACGCCGTAGAACTCGGTATTTTGGGCATGATATTGCTAAATGAAGTACCTCCGTTTGTGCTTTTCATCAAGCCGGCCGTACCTGTTCCATGCCATGTGCCATTGGCGAACTGCATATCGGTGGCAACATAAAGAACACTTTTGCCAGATTCCGATCGCACAATCATGTCGTTGATGTACAGATAACTTTTCGATGCTGCCAACTGCGTGAAAGTTCTTCCCGAATCGATGCTTTTAAAAATCCCAAATCCCCTGCTCGTTGAACTTGTAGATCCCCATCCCTCTCCAGTGCCGATATACATGGTACCCGGTGAATTGGGGTCAAAAGCGATGCAGGTCACTGTAATGTTACTCCAAACGCTGGATACAAACTGCCAAGTGCTGGTACTACTTGTTATATCGTTGTTATACCATAAACCACCAGTCACCGCCCCAGCCCATATTTTTTTACCACTTTTTACCGTTGGATCAACGGCCAAAGCCCTGGTTCTGCCTGCGAGGTTATTTGGGCCCCTGCTAGACCAAGTGGTTTTTGTTGTACCCGGCATCGCACGGGAAGTAAGTTGTCTTTGCTGCTTGAGCATCTCATCGTACAGCAATTCTGGCGTTGGTCTTCCTAGCGATGGATTCATCGTAGCGATCCATTCTTGCTTCCAAAACTGATCGGGTGTATTTGCCAACGACAACAAATCATTGGAATGAAGATTGTTTTGGGGAAACCCCATTGGAGACTTAGACTGATGTGCCTTTTTTAAGGTACGATGTACTTTTTTCTCGTTTCTTTCCAATTGTTTCTCGGTTTTCTTTACCAACCGGGAATAATTGCCAATCTCTAAATTTTGAGCATCAATCAACGTTGAAAAAGACACGCTGATACAAAGTAAAATGTATTTGATCATCTAAGACCAAATATACCTCATTCCACCCAAGATTTCCAATAGGCGGGGTCTTCCATTTCCATGGCTTCTTGGGTAATCATCAAAGGATAGAATGGATCGATCATAACAGCGAGTTCCTTGGTTTCAGTTTTGCCCAAACTCTTTTCAACAGATCCTGGGTGTGGGCCGTGAGGAATACCCTTGGGGTGCAAGCTAATCATACCGCGCTCTACGTGCTTACGACTCATGAAATCACCATCTACATAATACAAAATTTCGTCTGAATCGATGTTTGAATGGTTGTATGGTGCTGGCACAGACAAAGGATGATAATCGTACATTCTTGGCACAAAACTGCAGATTACAAAGTTTCTGGCTTCAAAGGTTTGATGGATTGGGGGCGGCATGTGCAAACGCCCTGTAATGGGTTCAAAGTTGTGAATGCTAAAACCATAAGGGTACAAATAACCATCCCAACCCACGGCATCGAAAGGATGAGTGGCATAAGTGTATGGATAAATCATGCCCTGTTTTTTAATCAGCACTTTAAAATCCCCTACTTCATCGTGGGTTTCTAAATTTTCAGGTAATTTTATGTCACGCTCACAATATGGCGAATGCTCCATCAACTGTCCAACAGAATTTTGATACCTCTTCGGTGGATGAATGGGTGTTGGGCTTTCTACAAAGAATATGCGATTGTCTTTATCGTTAAAATGCAATTGATAGATAGTACCTCTGGGAATCACCAAGTAATCACCATATTCAAAGGGGATGTTTCCATAAATGGTTTTGAGTATGCCGGTGCCCTCATGAATGAACAAAACCTCATCTGCATCAGAATTTTTATAGAAATAATCTGAAAAACCCTGAGTGGGTGCGGCAGAACCCATTTGAACATCGCTGTTCATCAACAATGTCTTGCGGCTTTTGATATAATCGCCTTCAGGTTTGGTTTTAAACGTGAGAAAACTGCGATGTTGCATATTTTTCTCTAATGCCACTTTGGGTTCCACGCTCCAAGGTTCACCGATGGCTTTTACCAATGTGGGCGGATGGCAATGATAAACCAATGAATATAAACTACTAAACCCTTCGGTGCTCACCAATTCTTCTGAATACAAAGACCCATCGGGTTTTCTGAATTGCGTGTGACGCTTGGCGGGTATACTCCCAGATTTGTGATAAAATGCCATGTTATAGGATCTAAAAATGCGAAACTACATGATTTTATTTGCATCATAAAATGACAAACGTCATAAACTTGTATTCCAAATGTCTAAATAGTACATTTGATTATGGCCAAAACAAATACCTCATCCCGTTTAATTTTTTTGGGGATTGTGTTGTTGGCAGTATTTTCCTGCAAGGAAACAACAAATATTCAAGTTGAACCCAATAAACCGCCCAATTATTCGGGTGTTTCAACGATTCGGATAGAAAACTACGTTCAAAGGATGTTCATCGATTTGCTTGGAAGAGAAGCCACGGATTTCGAGCGAGCATCATTTACCGCGCAATTGAAAAACGCGGCCCTACATGATAGTTGCAGACATCGTTTGATCAAGAAATTGATGTTTGATACCAGTTTTAGGGTGGGTGATTCTTCTTATCGACATGCTTTTTCGCAACGCATTTATGACATATCTAAAGCCAGATTTTTGGAAGGTGCGTCTGACCCAAGTATTGGTCAATTTATCGGAAATCTCAATTTTGCCATAGAAGTGGCTCGATTAAATGGCGATTCGATTGGTGTTTACCGATATATAGATGCCAGATCACAGTATTTTCAGGTGCTGAACAGTAAATATCAGTTCTTTATCCAAAAGAAAGATTATCGAAACATGTGTGCGGCTATGATGAATAATTCTATCTATGACGGCATCAACATGAATAGTTTTAACTACATCAACGCTGTGTTCGACAATTGTTTGATGCGAAAACCCACTCAAAATGAATTCGATCGATCGTATCAGATCATTGAAAAAAACTTACCGGCTGAGATTTTTTCACGCTGGGCGGCGAACAAAAATGAGTATTGCGATGCAGTTGTTCAATCGGATGCGTTTCATGAGGCCCAAATACGTTGGTTTTATTATGTTTTAATCCAACGTGAACCAACCACTGCTGAGGTGAGCGCTTTGTTCTATCCATTTCACACAACACACAACATTGAAACCATCATTGAAGAAATTATAGCCCAAGATGAATATGCACAATTTTAAACTCTCTTTGATTTTGCTAACCATGTTCACTTTGGGTGGTTGCACAAAGGAACGAAACATTGGGTTTGGCGTGGAGGAGGCCCGGGTTTTGGAGGATAAAAGCAGAAAAACCAAACAAAAAAATGATGCAGAGTTCGTATCCATTTTATATACGAATTTGTATCAAACAGCCATTTCTCCCAACCAATTATACAAAACCCAGAACGTAGTTTATTCCATTGGCGATCAAGATGTTGCCAATGAAATGTTGCTCAGTAATTATTTCAACACTTCAGGAATTACCATTCCAACAAACATCGAAATGCGCAACAATTTAGAATCCTTCATTGTGAATACCTACAAAAGATTTTATCTGCGTTACCCCAGTGAAGGAGAAAAAGCCTTCTTTGGACAATATATAAAAACAAATCCGAATGTTACGGTAGAAATGGTTTACACTGCTTTTGCTTGTAGCGATGAATACCAATACTATTAAGATTACAATCAAGACAACATGAACAGAAAGAACTTTATTACCAAATCCGGGATTGCATTGGGCGGAGGTATTTTGGCACCTTATATCCTGCCATCGGGAAGATTATTTGCAAAAACGGGCTCATTGAAAGCAGACCATGTGGTATTGGTGATGTTCGCAGGAGGTGTAAGACAGCAAGAAAGCGTATTGGGGAGATATTTGGAAGACAGTCAAGGCGTTTCGGGCGCAGTAGGAAATATTATGCCCAATTTGTTTGAAGGCAATGCGCCCACCAAAAAAATTGCATACGGTACAAGTGTAGTTGGAAAACCCAACGGGTCTGAGGCAATCCCCAAATTGTTGGCGAATAGTATGGAGCGCAGTGGGTTGCTCTTCCCAGAGATGAGGGCACAGAGTGCTGGTCATTATGTTGGATTGAACACCTTATTGACAGGCAATGCCGGTACGAATCAAGGATTGAAAGTACGTCCGGCCTACCCCACCATTTTTGAATATCTAAGAAAACATGCTGGCTATAAAGCCACCGATACATGGTTTATTGGAAATGGCATTGGCAATTCTACACCATTGTTGAATTCTAGCAATCATAAGGATTATGGTTTGGCTTATGGTGGCAACATGTTTGCGGCGCCTGTTACATTTTCAAATGCAGGTAAGGAAATCTTAGGAAATGCCAAAACATATACGCGTTCAGATTTGGAACCCATGTATTTCATGAAGAATTTCTTGGATCAAAGCTTTGCTTTAACGAAAGACCAAATTAGTAGCGTAAGCAATACCGATGAAGAAAAATCTCAAATCAAGGATTTTATAAAAAGTGTCTTTTCGAAACAGCAGGCCGGCCAACTGCCTATGCCGCCGGTTACGGATAATGGTGATGCAGTCAATGTTATGTATGCCGCTGAAGTACTTAGGGAGTTTAAGCCCAAAATGCTCGCTGTGAATATATCTAGTGTAGACTCTTGCCATTCCAATTTTACTGGGTATTTACAGAGTTTACATCGCGCAGATCACATCACTGGTTGGTTGTGGCAGTACATTCAAAACAACATTCCTCAGATGAGCGGAAACACCATTTTTATTGTTGCACCTGAATGTGGAAGAAACCAAACCCCCAACCCAATACTCGATCAAAATGATTGGGTCTCTTATGATCATAGCGATGCGAATGCCTTGAGGGTTTGGGGATTGATGGCGGGCAAAGGTGTCCCAAATCTGAGAGTGGGTGGCGAAAGTCAACCTGTAGGCAGACTAACCGATATTGTCCCAACCATTGCCGATGTTTTTGGTATTCTAGACGATGTGAAAGCTGCTGGGCTCATCGACCCATTGGCTCAGAGTTTGTATAATCGTATATAAGCAATGAAAATAACAATTACAACGAGTAAATTATCACGATCTGTTTGGGTCTGTGTGTTTCTGTTGTTTTTGTCGTCATGTGAAAATCAAGGACCTGATATTGATAACCCCTATTCAAATGGGAAAGACAGTACAACTTCCGCGAAAGACACGTTTAATTATCGAACCATTCAAGGATTGCATGCAGGATTGTTTAAGCCTACCTGTGCCAACAGTGGATGTCATGACGGAAATTTCGAGCCAGATTTCAGGACGGTTGAGAGCAGTTATTATTCACTGGTTAAGCAACCCCTTATAAAAAAAGACAATGGTTCGCTGTTTTCCATGCGGGTATTACCAGGGAATTCATCGAAGAGTATGCTGCCTCATAGGATGATGGTGGATTTAAATGGGAATTCTGGGATTATGCCATTGTCCCTAGAAGCCAACAGCAATTATCCCGTTGAAAAAGATTCTTGGGTTTCGCGTGTAAAAGATTGGATCGATGCCGGTGCAAAAGATTGGCTTGGTAGAGCTCCTGTAAATATAGATTTTCCACCCCAAATATTGGGACTACAGTTCATTGTGAACGGACAAGTATTAAACAGATCTGGAAAATACGAAGCTGCGCAGCTGCCTGCTGGTTCCACCGCTGAAATTTGGGTTTCACTTTCTGATGACAATACTCCCGTTTCTTCATTTAGCAATGTAACGATCAATGCCTCAACCGATCCCAATGTGTTTAATCCCGCCAATGAAATACCACTTAAAAAGGGGCCGAGCAGAACGATGGCTGGATTGTTCTCGGCAAGCAATGATTATTATTGGAATGGTGTATATGACGGCTCAAAAAACATTGAAAATGATGTAGTTTGGTTTCGAATTACAGTTTCAGACAGCAAAAACGTTGGTTATCAAATACCCAATAGTAATAGCATGTTTATGTTGAAGACGTACTTCGCCTTAATCTTTAAATAATTATATTTATTATGTTGAAATTCAATGTTTTAATATTTTTATCATTGCTTCTAATCAGTTGTAAATATGACGATATATATTCTGGCGATCCAACACCAAAGATATCGAACGTTTCTACAAACCAAATTGAATATAAGCAGTTTACCGATACAGTTGTCATTGCCTTTGATTATCAAGACGGCGACGGTGATTTGGGGTTTGAAAGTGCAGATTCGCTATCTGTAGAAGTGAAGGATTTTCGTTTCGCCAAGGCAGATTATTATCATTTAAAGCCCCTGTCCCCTATGGGCAGTAAAATAGCCGTTTCAGGGAAAATCAGAATTGTATTAAAAAACATTTTTCTATTGGGTGGTGGCAGTGCAGAATCTACCAAATTTCAAATTCGCATCAAAGATCGCTCACAAAAATGGAGCAATGTTTTGGTCACTCAATCTATAGGTATCAAGAAGTAAGCCATTTGAATGTACGCGGAAACATATGGATCTTGTTATTGATTGCGATGTTTGTGTTGTATAACGATTCATTTGCCCAAACCATCGTAGCCCAACAAAATGGGAGATTTCGAATTTGTAAAGGTTCAATTACTGATTCGGATAAAGCTAGCAACAAGTCTGATTATGAACACAATGAAAATTCAACCCTAACACTTTCAATACCAGATGCGAAATCGATAACTCTGAAATTTGGCTCGTTTTGCACGGAAAAAGACAATGATGTATTAAGGATATTTGATGGTAAAGATACCTTCGCACCGCTTTTGGGTACTTGGAGTGGTAATGTTGGTCCGGGGAGCATCAGTTCCTCAGATAGCGTAATTACAATGCATTTCAAATCGGATAAAAGCATATCTTGCTCTGGATGGAAAGCACAAGTTGTGGTTCAAACTATCAAGCCCACTCCTATCAAATTCAATCAGTCCGCGGCGGGAACTAGTAAGCCTAGTTGTAAAGACAGTGTTATCAAAATCGCCACAGACGTGGCAATCCCATGCGACTCATTCAATGTGAGCAATACACAAATCACGGGCCCTAACTCCCCAGTTTTGAGTAAAATCAAAGCGCTCAATTGTGTCAATGGTAAATCAACATTGTTTGAAATGACCATTTCTAATCAATTGACCCTCAATGGTTCCTACAAGATCAATCATTCACATGGTTATAAAGATTTTTGTGATAGTACATATTTTTTGCAGAGTTCTTTCAATTTCTCCATTACCAATTGCCCCATACTGGTTGAACTGAAATCTAGTAAAGACACCATTTGTAAAGGCGATTGCTTACAGTTAACATTGAAAGTAACAGGGGGTGATAGTACGAAATACAAATACTATTGGACGCCTTCGAGTGTCGTTGGGAAAGGGCCGCACACCCAATGCTTGACATCAAATCGAAAATATACGATCAAAGTAGATGATGGCGCATCTGTGCCTGGTTACGACACGCTAGATATCGTGGTGCTTGACCCACCCAAAGCCCAACAAGATACCAGTGTGTGTTATTATTCCAACAACTTCCTGCTCAAATCATCGCCCAGTGGCGGAACCTGGAAAGGGCCGGGAATCGTCAATGCTAAAACGGGTGAATTTAAGCCGAACGCTGTATGGGGAACAGTGAAAGTATGGTATCAAATTGGGAGTTGCGCAGATACGGTGGCCATAACCGTTACCGCACCCTATAATTATGAAAATGTTTTTTGCCCGAATAAAAGCGCCTTTCCACTTTATTGGTATGGTCCTGCTGGTGGAAGTTGGACAGGTCCCAAAGTGACTTCTGCTGGCTTGTTTACTCCTGATACTGCGGGTACATATGTGGTCACTTATGAATGGAAGGGATGCAAGTCTACAAAAACGGTTTTTGTTCAATCAATCAAAGTTCCAGAAAGAGATACCGTTTGTGAGTCAGCCACCGCAGCTACTTTGACATTCTCTCCCAAAGGCTTATATCCCAATTATTTTTCGGGATTAACCAATTATTATACTGGAACATACAATCCCTCGTTAATGGGTGGACCCAAAGATTACCGGATCATTTATCAAGCCCAAGGCGGCTGTAGAGATACCACTGTAGTCACCGTATTGCCGAGCGATGCTGGATTGAATGATACTTTTTGTCCAACAGCGGGCAATCAAGTATTAAAGACTTTTCGACCATTAACAAACTACACATGGAAAAGCAAAGGCATTAACGGCGTGGGGAGCATTTATAATACGAGTTGGTGGGGCCAGGGAAAAACGAATATCGACACACTCATTCTCAAAACGAGTAAATGCACTGATTACAAACTTGTTCATGTGTTGCCAACCAAAGTTTTGTCGCCTGATACACTTGTCTTTTGCCAAGAAGACACAACAACAA
>CANHGC010000010.1 GCA_947460045.1 Bacteroidota bacterium
GAATAGCATCAACGATCCACGCATTGGCTCATATTTTAGTACCAATGATAGTGGTAAGTACGTAGGTGCTCCTTTGGGAAGTCAGGCCGTGAAGAACATCAGTGATTTCGGTTCTTATTTTGCATCACAAACCAGTGTTACGCCTTTGGCTACTTATGTAGAATTGTTGTTCATTGAGGCTGAGGCACAGTTTGCGGCTGGTAATAAGGGCGCTGCTGCAACGGCTCACAATGATGCGATTAAGGCACACATTGAGTTGGTGACAGGAAGTGCTGCACCTGCGGCCTATGTAACCGCTCAGGCTAGCGAGACAGCGAGTTCTATCACTTTGGAGAAAATCCTCACGCACAAATATGTGTCTGGTTTCACGATGTTGGAGCCATACAACGATTGGCGCAGAACAGGTGTTCCAACTTTAACACCATCACCCTTGGCTAGTATTTCTGGAATTGCGCGCAGATATCCATATTCTTTGGACGAGCGTTTGTACAATTCGAAGTTTCCAGGTGCCATTGGTGTGAATGATTTGGCCGATAAGAAAGTTTGGTGGGATAGCAAATAACCACATGGGCTTACGCAAGCTGAATGAGTTTGCGAAATGTTTTAAGGGGGGGCGGCCAATTGGCTGCCCCTTTTTTTGATGCGGTGAATGTCACGTGATCCGTTTATATCCGTTTATAAACGTTTATTCAACGAATGATTTTAGGATTCGATGCCAAATTGCGGTATGAAGGAATCAAATAATTATCAAGATCTGGCTTGGCAGTTGGGTTTTAACACATTGGAAATGGTGAATCGCATGAGCAATGCAGAATTCAAGGAATTGGGGGATGAGATGATGAAAACGGCGCGACAGGTGAGTGGGGGCACGGATTTGGGAACGCAGAAGGAAATGTACGATGCGTATTCACGGTGTTTGCGGTTAATGAGCTATTTGCAAGCGGTTGAAGAGATGGGGATCATTTCTTCGGCTGAGTATCGGGACTTTGAAATACAAATTTTATCATTAACGCAAAGATTGCAGCAGATGTACACATCGGCCCAATGTTAACTTTATATTAAATTTGGATTAACGGAATTTTTGTGTTGAGGCTGATGGTAAATTTGTTGTGTTAAAAAACACACCAATGGCACTGAACAACATTCTCAGCATTTTTTTACCCAAAGACAAGGTATTTTATAGCTTGTTTGAGCAAACAGCCCAGAACGTCACTGAGATGGGTAAATTGTTACATCAGTTTGTATTTGAGGCCGACCCAAATATAAGATTGGCCATTAGCAAGCAGATTGAAGATTATGAGCACAAAAATGATGAGTTGACACACAATATCTTCACTGAGTTGGGTAAAAATTTTATTACACCATTTGACCGTGAGGATATTCATTATTTGGCAACAGCGATGGATGACGTTGCGGATTACATACACGCATCATGTAAAAAAATGCAATTTCATGGAGTGAATCCTCACGAGCAGGGCATTCAAAGTTTGGCTGAAATTATCATGCAAAGTGCTGCAGAGGTGGGTAAAGCAGTGATGCAATTGCGTGAATTGAAGCGCCCAGAGAAGATCATGGAGAGTTTGGTAAAAATCAACAGTTTTGAAAATCACGCAGACAATGTTTTTGATATGAGTATCAAGAATTTATTTGAGGTGGAAAATGACTTCAAAGAATTGATTCGTAAGCGTGAGGTGTATACAGTCATGGAAGTAGCCACAGACAAATGCGAGGATGTGGGCAATGTGATTGAAACCATCATTGTGAAATACGCATAATTACTAACCAGGCAATTTTGATATGTCAACGTTAGTCATTGTAATTATCGTGTTGGCCTTGGTGTTTGATTACATCAATGGTTTTCATGATGCGGCGAATTCAATCGCCACTGTGGTAAGCACCAAGGTGTTAACGCCATTGCAGGCGGTTTTGTGGGCTGCGATGTTCAATTTCGTGGCTTTCTTTATATTCAAAGATCACGCAGTTGCAAACACCATCGCAAAAACGGTTATTGATACATACATCACTCTTCCGGTGATTATGGCGGGGCTGATCGCTGCGATTTTTTGGAATTTGTTAACTTGGTGGTACGGAATACCGAGTTCATCTAGTCACACTTTGATTGGTGGTTTTGCGGGTGCTGCTTTGGCTCACGCCTACTGGGTGAAGGGATGGGTGCCTTTTGGTGAAGTGGTGGAAATGGATAAAATTTCAAAAACGGTGTATTTCATTCTGTTGGCACCATTGATTGGTATGATCATTTCAATATTCATCACGTTGGTTACCATCCGCAGGAATATTTTTGGAAAAGTGGCATTGATTTTACTTTCTAGTGTTGCGTTGTATTTCTTGTTTGGGTCGTTCATGAATACGAAGTTGGAAGACAATTTAACCAAGTTTTATAAGGTTGATAAGTACAAAAAAGAGTTCGCGAAGCATCCAGAAGATGAGGCAGTAAAGAAAAAATATGACAAGGCCATTGCCAATTACGTAGCAAGTAAACCATTCTTGAAGGATTACAAAAGTGAGGGTGGTGAATATGTAGCCAAGAAAATTGGCGAAAGTGTGGAGTTAGATTATTTGGTTGAAGGCAAGTTGAAAGATTTGGTTTCTAAGAAATTGAAAATTGAAAAAGCAAAAAAGGACGCATTTTATGATAAGTCTATGCAGCCTATTTTGGACGAGAAGTTGGCCATGTTGGATGAATGTAAGCCCATTTTCAAGAATTATTCTGTGGTTGGTGCCGATTCAACAGCACATGCAGTGGCTTTGTTATTGGGCGTTACCAATATTGGTGATTACGAGAAATTTGCAAAAGGTTTCAAGGTAGACATTCACAAAGATTTGGTCAAGGAATTGGATCGTGCAGACAATCGCTTTTTGTTGATGTGTATTTATGCGGTGATTTTGATTTTCATTCTAAGTTACATCTATTGCGAAGTGATCAAAACGCCAACGGCCAATCGCATGGCAAACATGTTTAAAAAGCTTCAATTGCTTTCAAGTGCTGCATTCAGTGTTGGTCATGGTGGCAACGATGCCCAGAAGGTTATGGGAATCATTGGTGCTGCTTTGATTGCAAATGGTACGATCACTGATTTCAAAGAATTGCCAAACTGGGTGCCATTGGCTTGTTATGCAGCGATTGGATTGGGTACATTGAGCGGTGGTTGGAAGATCATCAAAACGATGGGTACAAAAATTACCAAAGTAACGCCACTCGAAGGTGTAAGTGCCGAGACTGCGGGTGCGATGACATTGTTTATGACAGAGCAAATGGGTATTCCTGTGAGTACTACACATACCATTACCGGTGCCATTATTGGTGTTGGAGCCACTAAGCGATTGAGCGCAGTGAGATGGGGTGTTACCAGAAGTTTATTGATTGCTTGGATCATCACGATCCCGGTGAGTGCCTTGGTGGCAGGATTGAGCTATATGATTTTAGGGTTGTTTGGCATTTAAACAACCATTTAAACGATTAATAACGAAGGGGCCATCGGTAACGATGGCCCCTTTTGTTAAATGAACATGTCATTTACAAATAGATTTGTATTGCAAATTGTTGTGGATGTACCTTTGATATCAATATGAGTGAACTCAACACCCCTTCCGATGCCATGATCCACGAAACTGCCGTTGTGGACGTTGGCGCACAAATTGGCAAAGGGAGTAAAATTTGGCACTTCACACACATTATGGGTGGTGCTGTATTGGGTGAAAATTGCAATGTGGGTCAGAATGTTTTTATTGATAACGGTGTGATCATTGGTTCGGGTGTAAAAATTCAAAACAATGTATCTGTTTATAAAGGCGTAGAGGTTGCGGATGATTGTTTTTTGGGACCGAGCGTTGTTTTTACCAATGTGATAAACCCCAGAGCGGCTGTGGTTCGTCGTACAGAATTTAAAAAGACCACTTTGAAAAGGGGCGTATCGATAGGTGCCAATGCTACGATTGTTTGCGGTGTTACGCTGGGTGCTTATGCTTTTGTAGGTGCAGGGGCAGTGGTAACGGACCATGTGGGTGATTTCGAGCTGGTTGTGGGTATACCTGCACGATGTGTGGGTTGGATGAGTGAATTTGGAGAAAGATTGAATTTTGATGAATTTGGAAATGCCATTTGTGGGGGTACCGGCGATCGCTATTCACTGGTAGATGGTAAAGTAAAAAAAATGAATTAATGACAAACAAAAAGAATATTTTGGTCACTGGAGGGTTGGGATTTATTGGGTCTCACACTGTATTGTGTTTGCATGAGGCGGGTTATTGCCCCATAATTATCGACAATCTGCACAATTCTCGCATGGAAGTATTGGATGCATTGACAGAGTTGTTGGGGTATCGTCCTGCGTTTATTGAAGGCGATGTAAATGATAGACAATTGCTAGATAGTTTGTTTCTGCAGTATCAATTTGATGCGGTGATTCATTTTGCCGCTCACAAGGCGGTTGGTGAAAGTGTTGAACAGCCATTGATGTACTATAGAAACAATGTGGTTGGTTTGGTGAGTTTGTTGGAATCCATGCAAAAAGCGGGTTGTAACCGATTGGTTTTTAGTAGTAGTTGTACTGTGTACGGCGAACCAGAATCGGTGCCGGTGAAGGAGTCAACACCCACAAGGCCGGCCGCGAGTCCTTATGGTGCCACCAAACAAATGGCCGAGGTGATTTTGAAAGACAACGGATGGTGTTCGATTCAATGCTTGAGGTATTTCAATCCGGTTGGGGCTCATCCCACGGCAAAAATTGGAGAGTTGCCATTGGGCGTCCCCAATAATTTGATACCGTTTTTAACCCAAACGGTGGCAGGCATTCGCGAAAAACTTACGGTGTATGGTGGTGATTATAACACTGCTGATGGTACTTGTATCCGTGATTACATCCATGTGATGGATTTGGCAGATGCGCATGTTTCGGCCATTGATCGATTGTTTTTGGACAACAAGCGCACGCCGGAAACACTTGGTGACCCTTCCAAAGACCACTTTGAGGTTTTCAATATTGGTACAGGTGTAGGGTATTCAGTTTTGGAGGTAATAACTGCTTTTGAAGCCGCTACTGGAGAGCGCGTGAATTATACCATCGGGGAAAGAAGGGCTGGAGACGTGGTGGCTGTATGGGCTGACACAGAAAAAGTGAATGCTGTTTTGGGATGGACCGCCAAACGCAATCTCGAAACGATGATGAGAGATGCATGGAATTGGCAGAAAAGCTGTCAGTCTTAAAAAAGTATTATACACAAGTATGATACCCAAACGGAATAGGGTTTAGTAATTATTGAACGTTTTCGGGGTGTGGCTTTTACATACCCCAAGTGTTTTTGTCTAGACATCGATATTGAATGGCTTCCGCCAGATGGTGCCTTTGAATGGTAATTTCATTTTCAACATCTGCAATGGTGCGTGCTACCCGGATGATTCTATGGTAGGCGCGGGCGCTCAGGTTGTATTTGTCCATGGCATGCTTCAGCAGTTCTTTGCAGGCCGAATCCAGCGCGCAAATTTGGGTTAAATTTTTGCTTGGAATTTGACTGTTATTGTGAACAGAAGGAATGTTGAGGGATTGAAATCGCGCTGTTTGCGTAATTCTTGCATTTTTAACGCGCTGCTGAATGGCTACTTGTAATTCTTGATCTGTTGCGCTTGGCGCGTGGGTTAACTCTTCAAAATCCAATGGCGCAATGGCAATGTGTATATCGATACGATCCAATAGAGGCCCGCTGATTTTACTCAAATATTTCGCGATGCTGCCAGGTGAACACGTGCAATCCACTTTTGGGTGATTGTAATATCCGCAAGGACAGGGGTTCATGCTAGCAATTAACATGAAGTTCGATGGGTATCTAACGCTGAGTTTGGTTCGAGATAGATGTATTTCTTTTTCTTCGAGAGGCTGTCGCATCGATTCGAGGGCATTTCTTTGGAACTCGGGAAGTTCATCGAGAAACAATACACCATTGTGAGCGAGGGATATTTCGCCAGGCATTGGGTAGGCGCCTCCCCCTACGAGAGCTGTATGCGATGCTGTATGGTGTGGGCTTCTCACAATGCGTTGTGTGATCAGGCCCTGTTGATTGTTGTAGGTTTCAAGCGTTCCAGAGATAGAATGTATTTGAGTGGTTTCCAGTGATTCTTCGAGGGTCATTGGTGGAAGAATGCTATGAATGCTGTGGGCCAACATTGTTTTTCCGGCGCCTGGAGGTCCGATTAGAATTGCATTATGTCCTCCAGCGCAAGCGATTTCAAGTGCCCGTTTTACGGTTTGTTGTCCACGAACGTCGGCAAATTGGGGACCTGGTTTTATTGTTTTTGTGTGGAATTTTTGTTTTTTAGTGGGAGTAATTTGCTTTCTTTCGGCCAAAAACTCAGCTGCATCTCTCAGTGATTCTATGCCAATTACATCAATATCGGAAATCACACTGGCTTCACTGGCGTTGGATTTGGGAATGATTAAGCCTTTATAACCTTCTTTTTTGGCCAAAATGGCCATACTTAAAACGCCTTTCACCGGTTTTACCTGTCCGTCTAATGCCAGTTCACCCATAACAATGTATTGGTTGAGCAATCTTTCTGGGATTTGAAAACTCATTGCAAGCATGGCGATGGCGATGGATACGTCGTAACCAGAGCCTTCCTTTCGAAGGTTTGCCGGAGATAAGCTGATGATTTGTTTTTGACGTATTGATTCGTAGCCTGAATGTTCGATTGCGGAAACACATCGAAAGAGACTTTCTTTTATTGAGTGGTCTGGCAAGCCGATGATGCTTGTCATACTCATTTCGCTTTGAAAGGGCACGCTACTGGCTTCAACAGTAACAACAATTCCCTCTACACCCGACAATGCGGCTGCATATCCTTTCACTACCATAAAATTGAATGTTTATTTAGAGAATCGGCTGTCCTTTTTCTACTTTGATGCCAATATCGGATACGCCTTGTAGTGATTCATCGCGCATATTTTGAGACAGTGACCACGTATAAGTGCCAATGGGCAATTTTTGTTGAATAACAAGGGGCTTTTCATAAGTAATGAGGTTCGACATACCTTCTCCCAACCACCGACCGGTTTGATCTGCCAATTCAATTTGTATTTGTTTTTTATTATTTAAGTTGTTTCCTCTCAATTGTGAGATGAGCCAAATGTTGCTGTAGGCATATGTGCCGTTTATTCTCAAACCAATTGATAAATTGTAATAATGGGTGCTATCATCTACGGTGAAGGTAAAGGTTTTGGAATCCTTCCACGTCCAGGTGCTGGATGGAATTGGTTGAAACTCTTCTGCGATGGTATTTTTTGGCAAACCACATTGGGTGAAGGCAACAGCAAGCAGTATGGATAGAGAAATTAAGTGAATTTTAATTGATTGTGTTTTCATGTAAAATGTTTTTTAAAGTGGAGTTAATGAGTTCTTGGGTATTAAAAAGTGGATGGATTTCAACATGAACCAAAAATAGGGGCAGGGTTGTGGTTATGCCATTGAGTGATTGTAGTCGGAAATAATCTTTCCGGGTGGTAACAATTGCTGCTTCAGGGAATTGCATGACAAAATCATTGAATTTGGCCATGAGGCGATTTACATTTTCCTGTGTAAAGTTGTGGTGATCCGGAAACTGAACATGTTCCAATATTGAAAAATTTGTGAGCTGCGATGCCACGCGATGGGGCTTTGCAATTCCGGTTATTAACATGATTTTGCCACCGGATGTCAGTGTTTCATGGTTGTGATGGTGAAGGGGATTGCTTGTTTTGTTAGAGAGGAAGCCCACATTATTTTCCCATAGCGGTGTTTTTTGTTTTAATTTAAAAAACTGGCCCAACAAGTTCCAATTAGCCATTTGTTTGGACAGATTTGTTTTGAAAAGGGCAGCCTCTTTTTCTGTTAAATGGGGTGGGCAATTGGTGACAAGTATTGTTTTTGCGGAGTTACTGGCAAAAGGAAATTCTCTGAGGTTACCAGCCGGTAAAGGCAAATCATTGGTAAAGGGATTGTGATAATCGCAAAGTAGGATACTGGCGTGATGATTGAGTTTAAGGTGTTGAAACCCATCGTCGAGCAACACAATTTGTAGATCAGGATTTTTCGCTTTCAACATGCCGATACCCATTGGTCGATTTTCACAAACTGCGAACGGGATAGAAAGGTTTACCTGGTTTTCAATGTCTTGCAAAATTTCCAAAGGCTCATCCCCAACGGTTGAGGCGTTTTGTGTTTGATCCACAGCAACGAATCCTTTCGACTTTCGTCCATAACCTCGAGATAAAACACCAATGGTTTGAGGTGGTAAGCCCAAATCTGCCAATTGTTTGAAGATCCAAATGAGCGTAGGTGTTTTGCCCAATCCACCAACATTGATGTTGCCAATGACAATTGAAATGGGTGCAGGGCGAGAGCTCCATTTGAACAAGGAATAAATGCTCCTTTTGATTTGTGCAATTGTGCCCCAAATCAAACCCAAAGGCAGAAGCAATATTTTCCTTGTTATTTGAGTCAATTCAATTCAAAAGATTGGCCTTTTTCGGGCAGTGTAACTTGTGTGTGTTTCACATCATTGGCAAGAATGCCCATTTGTGTTTCATCGCCGTGAACAAGGAATATGTTTTTCAGATCACCTGTGGGGTTAGATTCTTCAAAATAATCCACCATTTGTTGATGATCGGGGTGTGCGCTGAAAACATCTGTGCGTTTGATTTTGGCGTGTACGGGTCTGGGTTTTCTATTGATTTCAACGAAATCTTGGCCTGATAACAGGCGGTGTCCCAGGGTGCCTTCGGCGCAAAAGCCTGCAATCAAAATGGTGTTTTCTGAGAAGCCAACATTGTTGCGAACGTGCATTTGTAGTCTTCCTCCTTCAACCATGCCTGCGGCGCTGATGATCACACAAGGTGTATTCATTACACTCAAAAGCTCACTTTCTTTTTCATCTTCAATGACTTGCAACAATGGGAAGTCGAACAATGAGCCATGCTTTTGTTGAAATTCAACGGCTTCTTCATTGAGGAATTCCACATTGTGTTGGTACACCTTGGTGCTTTTGATGGCCAAGGGGCTGTCTGTGAAAATGGGAATTTCTGGCAATCGACCCGCCCTGTACAATTGGTGAATGGTGAAAATAATGGCTTGTGTTCTTCCAACACTGAAAGCGGGAATTACCAATTTGCCACCGCGTGTAACACAGGTATCGATGATTTCTTCCAACATGGCGTCTTCGGCATTTCTAGAATCGCTTTGATGTTTACGACCTCCGTAAGTGCTTTCAGAAATCAGATAATTGAGGTTTTTCATGGGCACGGGGTTGGGCACGAGTTTGGAATTTGCATTTCCTAAATCTCCAGTGAATCCAACAACCGTTGTTTTGTTGTTGTGTTTGATAGAGAAACGAACACTGGCTGCTCCCAAGATGTGACCGGCTTCATGTAAACTCAATGTAAGCTCATCGCTGTATTGGTAATCAACATTGTATGGTAAACAAACAGATTGATCGAGCATTTCGGTGATGTGTTTTTTGGTATACAGGGTTTGCACTTTCGGCATTTTGCCTTTATTGAATTTTTTACCGCTGTTTTTCCAAATGGTCTTTTGCTTTGCTGCCATTTCCATTCTTTGAATGTTCAAGCTATCGTGCAACAAAAAATCGCTCAGCTCCAAAGTGGGTTCTGTCCCAACAATCTTGCCGTTGAAGCCTTGCCTTACTAGGTTTGGTACATTTCCGGAATGGTCTATATGGGCATGCGTTAATATCAAAAGGTCAATGGATTTAGGATCAAATGGGAAGTTCGCATTTCTCTCTTCAAATTCTTTTCGTTTTTCATAATCCAAACCACAATCAATCAAAACCCGTGCGCCACTAGGTAGTTCTAATAAATGCATACTGCCTGTAACCTGTCGAGCTGCACCCCAAAAAGTAATTTTCATCTCACAAAATTACGCTCAACCACGGGTTTTGAATGTCTTTGTTATCAACGGTTTGATAGATTGTCTAAGTGGTTATCATTGTTTCGATGCGATAAAAACTTTACGGGCCATCGATTCATGGTTTTCATTTGTCCAGTGAACAAAATAGAATCCTTCGCTTAGGCCATCGAACCAGTTGGATTTGAATGGATTTTCGGTAATCATTCTGCCATCAATGGTATAAATTTTTGCTTCTTTGGGGATTTTCAACAGGAGTGATGTTTCTGATTCCAAAGAGGTTTGATCTTCGTATCCATCAGGGTTGTTGTACTTGGAACGTTTGGTTACATCCAGTGAATTGTAGGGGTCAAAGCAAAGGGTATTCAACTTGTTTTTTTGATTGGAAATCACATTTACTTCATACCATCTTCCGCCGATATCAATGGTACCAACCGCCAAATACTTTTCTTGGATGGAATCGGAGTTGTCATTTGCATCCAAAGGATACCAGTGATTTACTCCTGTATTTAGTCCAGTGTTCTGAGTGCCACTTGGGCCTTGTTTAGGCGTAGGCAGATAACCACTGATTTGAATTTTGTCTTCTGGCTTTGCTGCACTTTTAGCCAAAAAGTTGTTGTTTCCATCTAGAAAAACGCTGCTTCCATTGAGTTGTATACTGATTTTTTGGGAGTAGGCAAATGTGTTGTTGCCACATTTCAGAGAGTCGTTGTTTGCCTTGATTTGAGAATGCGCTCCGGCAACAACGGTGGTTTCCGAAGCTTTTATTCCATGGGTATTGTATCCAAAAATACAACAGGCCAAAGCCACGGGTCTTTTTTGGGTGTTGATGCCTGTGACGTTTTGATAAAATTGTGACTCTAAAACATGTAAGGGATTATAGAGGCTTTCGGCTGACGAATAGATCCCAGTTTCATTGTTGGTGAAGTTTGACAACATGATGGAATCGAGGTTATCATTTCCGAATATTTCAATGCCTACGGTGTTTTTTTTGAAGGTGCAATTTTTGATTTTCACTCCCGATGATTCAGTTAGTAGCGCCGTTGTACAAGACAAAAAGCGATTGTTTTGGAGCACTGCTTTGCAAGATGAATTAATTTGTAGGCCGGTGTTTAATTTTGAAAACTCTGACCCAGATAAGTACAACTTTCCCGATTCTAGAACAAGTCCGTTTTGGCTGTATTTTGACCAATCTGTAGGTGAAAAACCACAGTTTTCAATATGCACGTGACCCGACATTAACAAACTGCTGTTGTTGGCAAATTTCACATTTGCGCGATGCATGGCAATGCTATCAAACACATTGCGGGTATTGATATTGCCTTCAATTTGTAGTACCGTAGAAGCATGGGCATCGTTGCCATATACATGCATTTTGGCGTGTCCTCCTCCAGTTATGTTGCATCTTCCGAATCCACCACCAACATGGCTTAATTTGAGCATTCCGGTTTCCATTCCTTTTTCACTGCGCACTTGAAGGGTTGCGTTTTGTGACAGCGACAACTCACCTTTCACGTGAATGATGGCATTTTTGCCATTGATGGTAATGTTTACTTGGTTTCCGATCACAAATTTGCTGCCTTCATCGAGAATCAGTTGTGATCCATCTTGGATGATGAGTGTTGCGCCATCTTCAAGGACAAGCTGAGCATTTTTAAAAATTCTCAAAGTTGATTTACCTCCAAACACATGGAGGGTGCCCCCTTTTTCAACGATGATTTTAGAATTCTCTTTACATTGAAGAACTGTGTTTTGGTGATTAAAGTTTCCAGAACCAAGGTTGAGTGTTGCGTTTTTTTGGATACGCATTTCGGCGTTGTGACAATTCCCCAAAACAAATACGCGTTCCTTGAGTTGTGTTACCGCATTGATATCAGCTGGGTTCATTTTGCTGGTGGCATAATTACAGTTGATATCGAGTTGTTGTGCGGATTTAACGGTGATGCTACCCACGAATTTGTCGAACGTATTTCCGATGAATGTGTTTTTATTGGTTTGGTCGTATTGCTGTTTTTCGGTTGCAATGATTTTTTTCAAAAGCCAAATTGCATTGCCATTTTGTGATTTCTCGAACAAAACATGGTCTTGGTTGGTGCTTTGAGAGTAAAAATCGTGAAACGGAGTATTTTTCAGCGTCAAGGGTTGTTTGCCGATGCTATATTCCAAGGGTTGAAGATGATGTTTTTTGGCATAACTGCTACCAATGGCACTCCAAGTAGGAATGAAGCAGGTGTTGCCTACGTACAACTCTGAAAATACCAACCAAGATTTTTTGCTTAGCGCATTGTGTAAGTCGAGGGCGGCAGAAGATCTTCCACCCGCTTGGTGGTCTATACCCAACATTTGATCATTCACTACGTGAAGTTTTTCCTTGGTATAGGTTGTTTTAAAGATGGCCACAGTGGCCTTTCCGGTGGGTAGGGACTTTGATTTACGGGAGTATGTAAAGAGTTTTGCGTCCGAAGTTGGCAGCGCTGAGGCTACGATTTTTAATGCTTTGCCTCCAAGAATATTGGCGATGCGCTTTACATTGTTTACCAATGGCTGTGCAATGTTAAAATGGATGAGAGAATCACCGGGAAATAACAATTGTAGGTTATCGGCACGCTGGAATTCCATTTGATCGCTGCCATTGACGATGGCAAATTTCCATGGTAGACTGGGAAATGCTTGCATGGAGGAATCGGCCATAAACTGATTGAAAAGTTCATGGGGTTGATCGTTGTTTTGATAATGCACAAGCAGCATCTGTTTGGATGCAGGGCGGTCTAACATTCGAGTTTTTAAATCTTCAATTTGTCCAGCCACGCCCGCATAGTAGTTGAGGGCAGATTGCAATGCGATGGGAATGTTTGCGCCCAATAGTGGACCATCGAAGGATGTATAACTTCTGATACAATGTTGCACGGTATCGTTTTCGATCATGGTTAAAGCCCTACGAGCAACCAACGCCCCCATGGATGCGCCCACAACATGAATGTGTTGGCCACACAATCGATTGCTGATTTCTTTGATGGCTTGGTACGTGACAACTGCATTGTTTTGGAGATAGTCTGCACCATCGTAAAAGTCGATGTATACAATATCGTATCCTGAATCTCTGTATTGTTTTAAAATGCCTGGGCTGAATTCAATGGACGCCCAATCAGACCAACTTTGGGTTTCTACGTTCCATTGTTTTCCTTTGAGCAGGTCCAAATAACCCATATTTCCACATTTTCCATCTTTACAACCGGTGGGGCGGTTTTTGTAACCGAAATCGATGCCTTCAACAAAAACGATGGGTTTTTTGAGGCAGTTGTTCACGCCGTTGGGACCGTTGCCATAGTGGATGGTGACTTTTGCCCCTGTGGGTACTAGGGCGTTGTTTTCATTGGATACATAGGTTTTTACTTCGAATTGGTCGATGGGCAACCCTTCGGTAATTGTTTGCCATTCAGGTTTGAGGTTGGTGGCATAAAGTTGGAATTTGGTTACCAAACGCAATTTTGTGTTGCTTCCCAATATCACTTGTATCCCGGGGTTGTGGTTAAACCTGGCATTGTTTGTATCCGCTTCTAGGAACAAGTGGCATACGTTGATACCAGAAATAATTCCTTGCATGGGTGTGGGTTGGTTGATGTTGAGTTTGTGATTATGGCCGTTGATATCGATGCCAATGTTCACGTTGGATTCGATCTTTCTATGACTAATGATAAATCGTTGGTCTAAGATGAGGGAATTCACATTGAATGGAATATTTGCGAAGAAGGGAATGAAGTAAAAAACGTCTTCTTCTGTAAAGTCTGAATGGTTCCAAGGTCCAACTTTCTTGATGCAATTGCTATCTGTATCATAGGTGTAGGCTTGCTTCAACCAGAAGGAATCGGATAGTTTATTGAAATGATGATCGACCAATAGCAAGGGTAAAAC
>CANHGC010000011.1 GCA_947460045.1 Bacteroidota bacterium
GCATCATTGATTTATGGTGGAGACGATTTGAACAGTGCCAATGCAACCTTGGAGGTGAATCAACTGGTGGCCGATCACGGAAGCATTCGATATTTTTGTAATAGCCAGCAAGTGGTGAAGGCAGAAAATGGGGGTTGGCAGTTTTCCGGGGATTGGTTCAATGGGTCTATCAGCAAGGGTTTTGACGTTTCCGAAACGAAGCAAGTAGCCCAATTGCTTTTGCACAATGCGGTTCCTGAAAGGTTTGATGCGCCGAAAGGATTTGTGCCACAGGATTTTGATTTCGACTTGCAATTGATCCAAACAAGTTGGCTGTCTACGTTTGTGGAGCCATCGCTTCACTCGGGCCCCATCAATCTGGTGGGTGGTTTCGGAGCAAAACATAAAGAGGTTCAACTGGTGTTGGGTCCTATGGATGTGGAATACAAAGGGGCAGAAATTCAACGTCTTAAGCTCACGGCCAATACCAATTTAAAGGGTCGAACGGATTTGTTGGTGTCTGCCAAGGAAATTCAAATCGGCCAAACACAGTACGATCGTTTTCAAATCAAAGGCACGTTGGATGATGGCGCGATGAGGATTGGGTTTGATTTGCACGACAAAAAAAATCGGTATAATTTCAATTTTAATGCCAACAGTGCTGTGAGTAAAGATTCTTTGCCTACGGAAATTACCGCAGCGAATTTTCAGATAAACAACGAGCCTTGGCAGCTGGACCAATCGTCTCACGTTACACTCAAGCGCGGCAATCGATTGGAAGTGAGTAATTTAATGGTAAACAGTCAACGTCATTTTGTGGAGATGTATGGCGTTCTCAGCGATAGAGCCCAAGATACATTTACGCTGGAATTGGGTAACGTGACCCCTGAACTGCTTTCGCCATTCTTTCCTGAGGGCAGTTTTGATAGTTTGGATTTTCACATGGGCGGCAAGGTGAAAGTAGCTGCCGCATTGGGCGATTTTAAGGTGGTGGGCGAGAACTATTTGAACGATTTGAGCTACATGGGCTATCGCTATGGCAGCTTTGATTTGAATTTCAAAGAAAGTCAGTCGGCTGGGTTGCTGAATGTGCAATTTTCGGGGCGAAAGGGTGTGATGAAGGAGTTTGCCTTTTTGGGAACACTTGATATCAATGGGAAAGAGCCTCTTTTGGATGCAGTGATGGACTTGCCGCTGAAGACACCGGTGAGTATTTTACAACCTTTTTTGAAAGATATCGTAACCACCGAAACGGGCAGTGTTGATGGGCGAGTTCGGATGCAAGGGGCCTTGGGCAATTTGATTATGCAAGGCAATCTCAATGCGAGGGATGTGATGCTGGGCGTAGATTATCTGAAAACCAAATATCACTTTGATGCGAGTTTTCAGGTTCGATCCAATGGTATTTTCACCACGGAGCCTATCGTGATTTACGGAACAGCGAAAAAGGGTACAGCCAAAGCCACGCTGGCGTTAACACACAATCAATTCAAAGATTTGGCATTGGATCTTCAGGTGTATGATGCCAAAAATATTCGGGTGATTCAAACCACAGAGAAAGACAATGATTTGTTCTTTGGAACTGCTTGGGGAACTGGGACGTGTAGAATCTCAGGGCCAATCAATAAGGTCAATATCAAAGTGGATATGGCACCCGGTAAGAATAGCAAATTGAGTATTCTTTATCCCACAATGAGTGCCACGCAAGTGGCTGGGAACATTACTTTTCGCAATCAAAAAGGGGTGGTTGTTGGGAAGTCGAAAACAACGGAGAACAGTGGACTTGGGAACATCGAAATCATCGTAAGGGCCAATCCTGAATTGGAGGCGGAGTTCTTGATCGATAAGCGATTGGGCGATTTGATTCGCGGCAGGGGGACCGGCGATATCCGGATATTGTATGATGAAAAAGGGCGGTTTTACCTCAATGGACAATACACCATCAAATCAGGGGAGTACGTATTCTCATTGCCTGGTATCAATGTGTTAACGAAAAAAATCACTTTGGACGAAGGAGGTAGAATAACCTGGGTGGGTGATCCTTACAACGCCAATTTGGCCTTGTCTGGAAGAATTGAAAAGCGCATTTCCCCCGCACAGTTGATGATGACTTCAGGTGCCTCGTCGGGCGCTACCTATTCCCCCACATTGATTGTGAGTATACTCAATATCTCAGGGAGTTTGTTGAGGCCTCAAATTGGGTTTGATTTGCAAGCGCCAGAATTGGCCAATAGCACGGGTAGCAACAGTGAAGTGAATGCCGTGATACAACGAATTCGGCAAGACAAAGACGAGGTTCTACGTCAGTCGGTGGCTTTGTTGATCTTTGGAAACTTTCTTCCGCCTTCGTTTTCGAGTGGAAACCCAACATCGGGCAGCGTAATCAGTGGCGCAGGTGTGGCTGGGAATAGCGTGTCAAATATCGCCTCGAGTGTGGTGAATGATTTGTTTTCAAAATATGGCATACCTACACGCATTCAAGTGAATATCGACGATGTGCGAAGTAGGGCCGGGACGGCAAGCAATGCCCAGGTTTTTGTGAACAGCGAATGGTTTTTGTCTGAGCGATTGAGGTTGGATTTAAATTACGATCCAACCGTGGCGATGTTGGTGAACTCGGTGGCAGTACCATTCAATTTCAACTTGGAGTATATGACCCGGAACGAAAATTGGCGGTTAAAAATGTTTTCACGGAGTAACAATGTGCTTATGCAACAAGGTGGAACAACCACCAATGGCGTATCGGGAAATACCCTGGGTGGCGGCGTGGTATATCGTCGGGAATTTGAGACTTTCCGCCGAAAGAAAGAAGTATCAGCGCCGGTTGGGGAAGAGAAGACGGTAGAATAGTTTAAATTTGAACGCAGTTTGAATGCAGGAACACCGCATTTGAAACAGAAAATTTCTATTGCCCTAAAGTTATAATCAATTGAAACCTGGAATTTTTATCACTGAAACAGTGCGGGTGTCGGTATCGGCCATACAGCAAAATAAATTGCGTAGTGTGTTGTCTGTGCTGGGTATAACCATTGGGATTTACTGCATCGTTGCTGTGTATGCTTTGGTTCATTCATTGGAGATGAACATCAATCAACAGTTCACGAAGTACGGGACCAATGTGTTGTTTGTACAGAAATGGCCATGGGACGAATTTGGGGGGAATTATCCTTGGTGGAAGTATTTGAGTAGGCCGGTTTCTTCGCCATCGGAGGCGTATTTTTTGGAATCGAAGTTGCCGAAAGATCGAACAGCAAACGTGGCGTATACATTCAGTAGGCAAGAGAAGGTGGCATCGAATGGGGTAACGCTCGACGGGACCAAAGTCGCCTGTATTTCGCACGGGTACATGGAAATTCAAAATTTGGCTGTGGAGTTTGGACGATTGTTTACGGTGGAAGAAAGCAGTAGCGGTCAGCCAGTGGTGATATTGGGGAATACCATCGCCCAACAATTGTATGGTGGAAGCAATGCGGTGGGTGAAATGCTCCGCATTGGCAACCGCGTGTGCAGGGTGGTAGGGGTTTGTGCGTTGGAAGGACAGAGTATCATCAACAATTCAAAGGATGAGCAGGTGTTTGTGCCATTGAAGATGGGTTTGGGCATGTATTCGTATCGGGAGAACGACGATGCGCAGGTGATGATTCAGGCCAAGGAGGGCGTTTCATTGGATGATCTTACGGTGGAGGTGTCGCAATTGATGCGTCAGTTTCGGAAAATCAAGCCGGGAAAGGAAGCCAATTTTGCGGTGAATCGAATGACCATGATCACGGAAGCGGTGTCGCAATTGTTCTCTCAAATCAAGAACATTGGGATTGTGATTGGGGGATTTGCAATGATTGTTGGATGTTTTGGGGTGGCCAATATCATGTTTGTGAGCGTTAAGGAGCGCACCAAGGAAATTGGCATTCAGAAGGCATTGGGCGCGCCACACATTTTTATACAATTTCAGTTTTTGTTGGAAGCGATTTGGTTGTGCGTGATTGGCGGACTCATAGGGATGATTTTTGTTTGGCTCACATTCTTGGGGTTGAATGCGGTGCTGCAAAAAACGATGGGTGAAGGGTTTGCTTTGGTGTTGAGTGCGGGCGATGCGCAATTGGGGATTTGGGTTTCGGCGTTGGTGGGGATTGTGGCGGGTTTTATTCCAGCAACTCAAGCGGCGCGATTGAATCCGGTTGAAGCGATGCGTGCAAAGTAATACATCCTGTAAATGGGATGAATTTGGGTGCGATTGCCTCATTCGTTTGTAAATAAACGGTTAATCTTTTTGATTTTCTCTGTTTGAACAACTCTTTTCGGGATTGCGTTGTTTCTTTGTAATTCAAATGATGATTGGAAGAAGTTTTATCTTGTTGCTGTGCCTATTGCTTTGGGTTGGTGTTGATGTTCAGGCTCAAAACATGGGTGGGGGTAATGTTCAACGTCAAGGAACGGGATTGGTTTCAATGTCAATGGTTACGGGGAAAGTGATGGATTCAACCACAAAAAAGCCGTTGAATTTGGTTGTGGTAGAGTTGGTGCGCGTGGGTGATAAGCCCCTGGTTGAGGGTGGCCTTACAGATGCGGCGGGTGATTTTAAGGTTGTTTTGAAATCGGGTCCGGGTAAATATATTTTGAGATTGACCGCTGTGGGGTATCCTGTTTTGGAAATTGCGGATACCATATTGCTTTCAGAGGTAAAGCCTCAGTTTGATTGTGGCGTGATTTTGATGAATCAACTTGAGGGTACGGCAGAGAAAATGGAAGGGGCTGAGATTCGTGTGTCGGGACCTGTAATTGAGAATAAAATTGACCGCCTTGTATATAATGCGGGTCAGGATATTACAGCCAAGGGTGGCTCGGCGTCTGATTTGTTGGCAAAAGTGCCCATGGTGGAAGTGGATATGGATGGCAATGTTTCTATTCGCGGAAGCCGAAATTTACGGGTGTTGATCAATGGCAGACCTTCGGGGATGATGGCGGGCAGTGTTGCTGATGCATTGAGGTCATTGCCTGCTGATGGAATTGATAAAATAGAAGTGATTACCAACCCAAGTGCAAAATACGATGCTGAAGGTACCGCTGGAATTATCAATATCATATTGAAACAGGTAAAGTTGAAAGGTAAAACTGGGAATATTAGCAGTGGTTTGGGTACAAGAAGTGCGAATTTGAGCGGTGATGTTTCAATTCAAAATGGCTCAACCAATTTTACAGTGCGTTTGGGCGGTCATTTTTGGCGCTCATGGGGTGGCGGGAATACAGATCGAATAAACAATATCAAAGGCATCGGCTATCAACTGAAGCAGGAAAATGATGTGAAAAATTGGGGCGGTGGTCCGAGGCTTACGTTTAGTAGTGATTTTCAGTTGGATAAGTCCAGTGCGCTTTCGGTAAGTACAACCTTTAGCACGAGGATGAGGAATTCAGACAATGTGATTGAGACTTTTACGGGTTTGGAAGGACAGAATCTCGATTATTTGTGGAAGCAAGCCACAGACAATTTTACCTACACCTTGGGGATGGATGCCAACATCGATTATCGGAAGAATTTCAAAAAAGCCGGCCGGGAATTGGGTGTTTCTATGCAATACAGCGGAAGTCAAGACAATACAGATTATTCCTTTTTGCGTTATAGTGTCGCAGGCAACGAAACCCGTAATGAAACGAGTTTGAATATTGGAAAAAATAACGAAACCACCATTCAGGTTGATTACACAGAACCCTTGCACCCAAAGCTCACTTGGGAAGTTGGGACAAAAATAACGTTGAGGTCGGTGAAGAGTGATTATCACTTCGATAGCTTTGATTATTTGAGTCAAGTGTTTTCGAGCATTGAATACCGAAACAATCAATTTGATTACTATCAAAATGTATTTGGTGGTTATTCGCAGTTTACATACAATGCCAATTCGCGATATTCATTCAAAGTTGGGGGTAGGTATGAAGCCACAGAGTTTGGTGGTGTTTTATATCAGCCAACGATTGAAAAATATACGGGGCAGCCATACCAAAACTTTATTCCTTATTTGAACGTGAATCGCAAATTGGGGAAAGGCGGGTATTTACGGGGTACCTATACCCAAAGAATACAACGTCCGAGTTTGTTTTATTTGAATCCGTATACCAATTTTTCTGATCCTTTAAACATTACAACTGGTAATCCGAGATTGAGTGCCGAGGTGTCTAATAATTATGAGTTATCGACCGGGAATTATGGCGCCAAAGGTGGGTGGGGGATGAATGTGTTTCACAGAAGAATCAACAATGCCATCGAGACCATTCGGGCTGTTGGTGACGACAAAGTATATCGTACAACCTACGGGAATATCGGCCTCAATTACACAACGGGTTTTGATTTAAACACCAATTTGAAAGGGAAGTGGAAAGGCAATGATTGGACGGTCAATTTCAATGGTGGATTGGGCTGGGTAGATATTCGTAGTGGCATGGATACTGGAATATTGAGTGGTGCAAGAAATCGAGGGATTACCTACAATGCAGGTGTTCGGTCGAGTATGAAATTGAATAAAAATTGGCAAATAGAATTGTGGGGGAGGTTCAATGCCCCAACATTTTCTTTGCAGGGTACCGCTACCAATTGGTTCTTCCACATGATTGGTGTGAAACGCAGGTTTCACAATGATAAAGGGGGATTTGGATTTGGCTTGGACAATCCGTTCATTCCAAGAACTGATTTCATCACCAAGGCGAGTGGGCCCGATTTTAGTTATTATAATTTGCAAAGAATCAATATGTTCGGTGTGCGTGTGAACTTTGATTACAAGTTTGGTTCTATGACCATCGAAAAGCCAAAACCGGTTTTGAGAAAGTTGCAAAATGACGATTTGAAGCCGGCAGGTGGACAAGAAGGTATGTAACTTGTGGATTAGTTCGAAGTTTGGGAGTGAGATAATGTAAAACTTAAAAATAGATTTGTGATATGGAAATTACTGGTAAAATAGTTCAGACCTTGCCAAAGCAAACTGGCAACGCGAAAAATGGCAGCACATGGGAAAAGCAGGAGTACATCATTGAGGTGCCAGGTCAATATCCTAAAAAAGTGTGTTTCAACCTTTGGGGAGATAAAATTGGAAAATTCAATATCAAGGATGGTGAAGATCTTACCATTGCCGTTGATGTTGAAAGCCGTGAATACAACGGTCGTTGGTATACAGACATCCGTGCTTGGAATGTGACAAAGCAAGGCGCAGGATCTGCCATTGGTGGAACCAATTCTGCCCCAAACTTTGACGCTGCGCCGATGGCTGATTCATCGTCGACTTCGAATGCAGCCAATCCTTTCGAGGATGACGACTTGCCATTCTAGTCGAATTTAATTGTCATTTTATTTTCATGTGCAGTTCCAAGGAAACGGAAATGCGCAGAATCGCGTCTAATACACTAAATTTGTATTATTCTTAACGATTCATGAAGAAATTTACCTTGAGGACGAGCCTGAAATCGCTGATTTTATCAACAGTTGTATTTTTTGCCTCGATTCCATTTTTGTCCGCCGCAAATTATTACGTTTCAAAGTCGGGAAACGACGCCAATAGCGGGCTGTCTGTTGCGCTGGCAAAATTGACCATCAAAGCCGCCACGGATTTGGCAACCACCGGAGATGTGGTGTTCATATCTACGGGATACTACGCAGAGATTGTCGCAGTATCGAATTCAATGACGCTCATGGTTGATAGTGTTCAAGTCAATGAACTTACTATGAATAAAACGGGCATTACATTGACGATCGACGGGAATGCAAACGAAAAAACATTCAATATCAGATCAAAACTGACATTGACGGATGGTTTGGTGAAAGTGGGGTCGTCCTTGGCGGCTTTGAGGGCGTTGGATGGCTGTACAGTGGGTGCAGGAACAAAGACCAGTTATATTGACGGTGCTTTGTATATTGGTTTAACCAGTGGATCCACAAGCATGACATTTCCTTTGGGATCTGGGACCGATTATCGCGCTGTAAGTTTGTCATTTACCAAATCCAATGGCGCCCTGACCTATTTTTGGTTCCAAATGAAGCCCGGGGCTGCAGCGGGCAACGGTTCTTTACCTACTGGCATTCGCAACTTTTCGAATCGCAATCATTTTGTGGGAGGTACTGTTCCGGCATTGGCAACCAACGCGTCTGGTTTTACACTTACTTTAAGATACGATACTGTAGGTACCGACGATGGGGTATATGAAAACTCTTCCTTGAGGATTTTGGGATATACGTCTTCTGCTTCATGGGTGAGTCATGGTGGAACGGGTAGTGCGGTGCGCAGGGGGCAAATTCAAACCACGAGCATGTCAACCTTAGGTGGCACATTTTCTCTGGGCTGCACAATCGCCATTACGGCTACTGAGCGTAAAACAGGGCTCAATTTATTGGGCGATGTTGAGCCTCATGCATCGTTTAGGTTCACCGGTAGGTGCTCGGGCGATACCCTGAAATTTACAGATTTAACCAGAAGCAAAACAGCCATTACTGCTTACAAGTGGAATTTTGGCGAAGCGGGTGCTGCCACCAATAGTCAGACCACCAGAAATGCCGTGCACAAATATGCCAACAGCGGTACATATCGCATCAGTTTGGTTGTATTGAATGCAGACAATTACTTGGATTCTTGGGTTCAGATGGTGACCATCTATGCAACTCCGTTTATATTGAAGACATTAAACAACGTGTGTATTGGTGAGCAAACGACCATGACTGATTTTTCTCAAGCCAACGGTGAAACCATCACGGGTTGGAATTGGAATTTGGGTGATGGACCGCCGGCAACAATCAAAACGTCGAAATCCATAACACATACATATACCAACGCTGGAGCATTCAAGATCTTGTTGCGCGTTACCACCGTGAATGCTTGTGTGGCCATCGATACATTTGATTATATCGTGCACGACAAACCAGGTCCAGCATTTGATCCCAAAGATGTGTGTTTTGGCCAATCAGTGTTGTTCGATGATCAAAGTACAGTTGCAGCCCCGGATTTGATTTCTACCCGTAAATGGGATTTGGGCGATGGATTTACAAGTACAAACAAAACATTGAGTCGTAAGTATGTTGCGCCAGGTTTGTACAACGTGAAGCTAATTTCATATTCGAATTATATCGGACAAAAAGGGGCTTGTAGGGATTCAATCACAAAACCTGTGAGGGTATTTGCTTTGCCCGATGTGAATTATTCACAGTCGCATACCTGTTTTGAAGAGGAGACCGTTTTTACTGATAATACCAACATCATGAATCCGGATTATGCCTCAACGTATACTTGGACATTTGGAGACGGGGGAACCGATACTACGATGTATGGTGCCCGATATACTTACACCGCGGCAGGTGCTTACAAAACCAGATTGACAGTAGTTTCTAATGCCGGTTGTGTGGGTACTGATACATTAACCGTATATGTTCACGCCAAGCCCATTGCAGGATATACTGTGAAAGAAAAGTGTTTTGGTGATTCCACCGCATTTACCAGAACGGGTCAGTTGAATCCCAATTTAGAAGCCAAAATGACTTACAGTTGGTTGATCGATGGCAACTTGGCCTATTTTACAAAAACGCCTAAGGTGTTGTTTGCCGCGCCGGGAACACATACCGTAGTGTTGGTGGCAAAAACCAATGAAGGCTGTATGGATTCTGCTGTGGGCAATGTGCGATCGTTTTATATGCCCAATCCCCAATTTACTTTGGATCAAACGATTGTGCCAAACGACAGTATGCAGTGTTTCAAAAACAACAATTTCACATATCAGTTCTCGGTGAGTATTGATCCAAATGATACTATGGTGAATACGGCTTGGAGTTGGGGTGATAAGCAAACTGAAATGCCAGCGTCGAGCACCAGCCACAGTTATGCCGATACTGGAGTGTATACCGTTAAATTGTATGGTTGGACGATCAATGGTTGTGCCGACAGTATGGTGAAGCAATATGTTGTGAAACCATCGCCCACTGCAAAATTTTACCAAGAAGGTATTTGTGTGCCTGATACCATCAACTTTTATGATACGGCTTCCATTTCTGCTCGCCCAATTGCCATTAGAAAATGGAAATTTGGTGCAGGAACGGTTTTTGGTCCGGCCCCGAAGAAACAATATTATACCACTGCTGGGCCACATGATGTAACCTATATCATTGAGAATGATTTGGGTTGTGTGGATTCTGTTACTCAAACATTTAATTTCATTGTACGTCCTTCTGTATCCTTCAATTATTCGGGAAGTATGCCATTGTGTAAAGGCGATAGCATCGATGTTACAGCGGGTGGCGGCGATACCATTCAGTGGTTGCCATCGGGTGACACAGTGAGAACACAGAAGTTTTTTGGCAAGGGCTGGTATAAGGTAAAAGCGACCAGCGGTATTTGCAGTACCATTGATTCGGTGCAGGTTTTAGCATTCCCAACCGCCAACATTGTTGTGTATAGCGATACCACTATTTACAGAGGTAAAAAAGCAACACTTTGGGCCAAGGGCGCGGTGAATTATTGGTGGACTGATAGCTCAACGTTGAATGTTGGAAATGGCGATACTGTCATTGGTAGACCTTTGGAGACGCGCATGTATTACGTGTCTGGAACTGATTCTAATGGCTGCGATGATATGGATTCGGTACTTGTTACTGTGGTGGACCCACCATTGGTGAAAGTTCCAAATTTGATTACGCCTAACGGTGATAATGAGAATGATTTTTGGGATTTGACAGAGTTGGCGGATTTGTTCTTGTTTGATATTCGTATCAGCGATCGCCAAGGGAAGTTGGTATTCAATACTGGGAATTACCAAAATGATTGGAAAGCCATCGACAACCAAGGAACTGATTTACCTCCGGGTATTTATTTTTACTACATGAAAAATCGCTTCAATGGCGAGGAATTTAGAGGATACATTCAAGTGATTCGATAAGCAAAAGGATGAAAAAAATTACAATTGTTTCTGCATTAGCGCTTTGCATAAGCGGATTAACAGCGCAAATGGGTGCTAAAATTGATCAATTTTACATGGATTATTCCTTGATCAATCCGGCGGCGATGAATACCCACGATCAAGGCCACGTAACGTTGCTATACAATAAAATGTTCTCAGCGGTTCCCGGTTCACCTCAAACCACCGTGTTGAATGTGGCGATGCCTCTGCCTGCGAAAAATACTGGTTATGGCTTGTACTACATGCGAGAACGTGTTGGGTTTTCTGAGATGCACAATGCCTACGCAACCTATGCGTATTCATTTCCAATCGCGGGTACCACCAATTTGAATTTGGGTGTGAGTGTGGGTGCTTTGTCTCAGAATTTCGATATGTCGAAAGCGATTTACATCAGCGGCAATGATCCCATCATTAAATCGTTGTTGTTAACGCCGCCTGTTACTCGCGCCGATTTGCGGGCTTCTGCATTTGTAAATGGTGAAAAGTGGTTTGCTGGATTTGCCATCTCCCGCTTAACAAAACCCCGGTTTGATTATGTGTATTACAACTACACTGCGGCCTACAAAATGCAATCGCAAGGTAGCTTGATGTTGGGTTACAATGTGGATTTGGGCGATGACCTATTGCTAAAACCCGCCATATACGCCAGCGCGTATGACTTCAATTACTTCCGTTTGCAGTACAACGTTTCTATGTGGTACCAAGACAAGTTTTGGGTGGGTGTAGGTGGAAACGATATCGGACAAATTGGAGGAAACATCGGTTTCTCTCCGCAAGAAGATATCAAAGTATCTTACTCTTATAATACGCCAACGGGCGGACAGCGTATCGCTTTGGGAAATTCTCACGAGTTTCACACGTTCATTGGTTTTTCAGCATTGGGTGGTGGCGCAAGAAATGGTTCAGGCGGTGATGGCGAAGGCGATGCAGATGTGAATAGCGCCAACGGTGGTGAAGGAGATGATGGTGAGGGCGACGCCAATGTGAGCAGTAACGGGAAGAATGGTGGCAAGAATGGCGACGATGGCGAGGGTTCCGGTGGTGTTGGCATGAGTAAGGAGGCAACAATCTCTAGTTTGGAAGATATGCGTACAATGGGTATGGGGAATGATACGTCAAAAATCAAACTGCCCAATATCGAAAAAGTGAAGCCAGGTCCAGGATTTTACTTGGTTGCGGGTTTGCATAGTATGGAAGCGAAAGCGAACAAGCAAATCAAAGATTTGTATAAAAAAGGTGTGTTGTCTTACAAGATCTACGATCCTAGCAACAAGAGTTACTATGTGTATTTGAAAGATTTTCCATCAGAGAAAGATGCGAATCGTGGCATTTTCTATTACGAAGCTTCGGTTCCACAGGTTTGGATTCGCGAGGTGAAATAAATTTTCTAATATCAATGAACGAAGAAGGCCACGCGAATGCGTGGCCTTCTTCGTTAGATCGCCGCCACACTCGTGAATCAGTGCTTTAAGACGCTTTTGGGTTCGTTGTTGTTAATACTACTTTTGGGTAAAAGCGTAATGAATGAGGTTTGCGCCCATTCTTAGTGCTTGTGTGCGAATGGACTCGGGGTCTTTGTATACTTCGGCATCTTCCCAGCCATTTCCAAGATCGCATTCGAAATCATAAAAGCAGACCAAGCGACCCTCCCAAAACAATCCATATCCAATGGGCGGTTTGCCTTCGTGTTCGTGTATTTTGGGCAATCCACTGGGGAAACTGAATGGTCCATTGTAAATGGGGTGAGAGAATGGCACTGCTTGAAATGTGAGTTCAGGGAATACTTTTTTCATCTCGCGGCGAATGAATGGGTCTAGGCCAAAATTGTCGCAAATATGCAGAAAACCACCACTGATCAAATAGTTTCTGAGGTTGTTGGCCTCGGCATCAGAGAATACTACGTTTCCGTGGCCTGTCATAAAAACGAATGGAAATCTAAACAAATCGGTTGAGCCCACTTCTGCAGTGGCTTCTTGGGTGTTTAGTTGGGTGTGAATGGCGGTATTGGCAAATTTCGCCAAGTTGGTAAGTGCAGTTCTGCTGCTGTACCAATCTCCGCCACCGTTGTATTTGAGCCGGCATAAACCCAATGGTTTGGGTTGGTTGGAGGAAGTTGTTTTTGAGTTGTTGGAATTTTGGGTATTGGCCGCAAACGTTTCCGATGATTGCCCCATGCAACAAATGGCGAAGGCGAATGTGATTGCGGCTCGGAGCGTCATGTTATTTCAAGAATAGCCAATAGATCAAAAATACTGAGCCAACGATGATTCGGTAATATCCAAAAAAAGCAAACCCTTTGGTTTTGATGTAATTGATAAAAAACTTCACTGCGAAAAATGCAGTGATAAAGCTGATAATATTACCTAATAGTATGTCGTTCAGCTGCGATGCGTTCAATTCATCCCAGTGTTTGAGCATTTTGTATCCACCGGCGGCAGCTAAGGTTGGGAGGGCTAGCAAAAATGAAAATTCTGTGGCTGCACTGCGCGATAGTTTACCATGCAGTCCGCCTGCAATAGTGGCTGCGGATCTACTCACACCTGGAATCATGGCGATGCACTGGAACAAGCCAATTTTGATGGTTTCGATGGGTTTTAGGTCCTCAATTTCTTTGTTGCCCGCGGGGAACCATTTTTCGATGTATAACAACACAACCCCAAAAACAATCAAAGTAATTCCAGGAATCCACGGGGCTTTGAGCATTTGCTCTAATAGGTCATCGAACAAGAAGCCCAAAATGGCCGCTGGGATGAATCC
>CANHGC010000012.1 GCA_947460045.1 Bacteroidota bacterium
GCCAAACCCTGCAGCCGATGCATCCTCACCACCATAGACCCCATTACCCTGGAGCGGGGCGACGAGCCCTTGCGCACCCTCAGCACCTATCGCAAAGAGAACAACAAAATCCTTTTCGGCGCCAACGCCCTCTGCCTCAAACCGGGAAAAATTAGCATATCAAAGTAAACTTTCAACCGCTCAACACGTCTAATCCACGGGTTCAAATCCATACAATCACCCACTTTTATGAAAACCACGCCCTGTTTCACCGCCGCTTGGATAGCCATCATCGCCCTCACCGCCTTCATCGCCCCACAAAAAGCATCGGCACAAACCACCTACTTCCCGCCAAATACCGGCACCTGGGAAACCACATCGCCCCAAAGTTTGGGATGGTGCGATGCCAATATCGACAGCCTCTACAACTACCTCAACCAGAAAAATACCAAAGCCTTCATCATCCTCAAAGACGGTAAAATTGTACTCGAAAAATACTTCGGCAACTTCACCCAAGACAGCATCTGGTATTGGGCATCGGCCGGAAAAACCCTCACCGCCTTCACCGTAGGATTGGCCCAGCAAGACGGTCTGCTCAAACTCAGCGACGCTTCCAGCAAATACCTCGGCACGGGATGGAGTTCACTCAGCAGCGCGCGCGAAGACAGCATCAAAATATGGCACCACCTCACCATGACCACAGGTTTGAACGATGCCGGAGCCGACCCCGATTGCACCCTGCCCGCCTGCCTTACTTACAAAGCCGCCGCCGGCACCCGCTGGGCTTATCACAACGCGCCATACACACTACTCGATCAAGTCATTGAAGGCGCCACCGGTGGAAACCTCAACCTGTACATGGCCAAAAAATTCACCACCACCATTGGCATGAAAGGCCTTTTCGTGAAAACCGGCTACCTCAACGTGTACTTCTCAAACGCCCGCACCATGGCACGTTTCGGCCTGCTTCTGCTCAACAAAGGCAAATGGAACGGCACCACAATCATGAGCGATACCCAATACTTCCGGGAACAAACCAACAGCAGTCAAACCATCAACCCCAGCTACGGATACCTCACATGGCTCAATGGCAAATCGGCCTTCATGGCACCCGGTTCTCAATTTCGTTTCCCCGGTAGCCTCAACCCCAACGCACCCGCCGATATGTATTGCGCATGGGGCAAAAACGGACAGTATATCAACGTGGTTCCAAGTCAAAAGTTGGTCTTAATTCGAATGGGCAACGCCCCCGGTGGCACTGGCTCTGCGTCAATGGCCGTGGGCTTCAACGACGTGATCTGGACCTTCGTAAACCGATTGCCCTGTTCCTCCGCCACCCACACAATCCCCGCAAATCACTTCACCCTCTATCCCAACCCCGTAAAAGCCGGATCAAACATCACCCTGCAAACCGCCAACAATGAAGGCAATCACGCCATCTCTTCTGTTTTTCTGTGCGATGCGATGGGCCGTTCTCTTGGCCAATGGACTTTCTCAAATCAAGACAAAAACGCCAACACAACCCACATCGCCCTGCCCGAAACACTGCCGAGCGGCGCCTATACCCTTCGAATAGAAACCCAAAACCACACCGAAGCTTTGCCCTTGATTGTGCACTAATCCCTTCAAGCCTCAATCAAACAGGTTTCTGTCGATTTTTTTCGAACAAACACCAAGCGATACAAAAGCGCCAACAGCACCATCGCGACAGCCATCTGACCCCAAATCCCCAGGGGCCATAAAATCCAATACCCCAAAATTGAAAATAACAACAACCTAGAAGATTCTATCAATCCAAAATAGCGGTATATGCGCCCTCCAATGAGGTAGGAGGCCTGAACAATGTTGCCAATCCAAAGAACAAATGAGAACACCTCGGCGACCACGGGCATGGATTTGTAAATGTATAGCGTAACCACAAACCCAAAAATCCCTGAGATCAACAGGTAAAGGGCCCATGGCATCTGATGGGCATAAATCCCATCGTTTTCCGATGAATTTTCTTCCAAACCCGCCGCATCCTCTGTTTTCATCGGCAACCCACCCGCCGGAACCCAGCCCGGAGGCATAAACAACATCCGCATTTTATCGCCCCAACCGCGAATTTGTAGGATCGAACTGCCCAAATATTTGAAATGATAAAAAATGGCGTGCACCGGATTCTTGTCCTCATAATCCGAAACCAAACCATACTCAACCGGCTCCGTTTCCTCCTGATAAGTCCCAAACATGCGGTCCCAAATGATCAACGCGGAACCATAATTCTTGTCGATGTAGATGTCGTTCTTGCCGTGATGCACCCTGTGGTGCGATGGGGTCACAATCACATATTCCAACCAACCCAACTTGGGAATATAGGAAGTATGAACAAAAAAATCATGCAATCCCACCACCTTAAACGTTATCACCAACACCAACGGATCAAAACCCAACACCGGCAATACCATCCAAAAAGGAATTCGAAACAACCCCTGAAAAGGCGATGTGCGAAAACCGTTCGATAAATTAAAATACGTTGAAGAATGATGCGTAACATGTCCGGCCCACAAGAAATTGACGCGATGCGAACACCGATGATACCAATACGCCACCAAATCAACAAACACAAACGCCAGCAACCACTGTCGCCAATCGTTCGGCAAAGCGAAAACTTGAAAATGCGTTTGCGAAAACTTCAAACACACAAAAAGCCCAAACAGATACAACAACGCCCCAAATTGATCAATGGCACCAATGGCCATATTCATCACCGTATTAGACCCCTCATACATTTGGTCGTTTCGCTTCACACTAAACCACCATTCAAGGGCTATCAAAAGCAAAAAAACAGGAATCAGTAGGGCGATGTAATTGGGCATATTTTTAGGTTTTACGAATTTCCACCAACGCAAAAACTTCGGTGTACGGAAAATTGCAACCACCCCAACAAAAATTACGGAAAATTGCAACTGCAATACTACAACCCACCACAACAAACCCAACCTAAACCACTTTAAAACAAGTAATTACGAAAAATAAACCAACAATTTTGCAACTAAAAAAAAATAGAGCGAGTTGCAATTATCCGTAATTACAAACCCTACTTTTTGCGATTTTCCGTAATCCCACATCAACAGATTCACATCCAATCAAAAAATCAATCGTATTTCCCCAAAAACGAAATAACTTGCAATGGGTCTTATGTACACTTCAATTCTAAATACCATTGACGATTCCGACAAACAACTTGGATTCCTGTTTACCAAGCGAGAAAACACCCACCTCATACAACTCTGTGAGTACTTTGATGAACGAGAGCACGACCAAATACGGTTGGTCGATATCATGGAAATCGACGAGGCCTGCACGGAGGGTGAAAGCACCATCGCCAACAACAAACGAATCCTGTGGAAAGCCCTCAAAGACTGGGCACAACTCCTCAATGCACCACTCCCCGTAATGCAAAAAATGGGGGCCATGTTGGACGCCATCAACATACCCGTGGCCGAAGAAATTGCCGCCAAACCCCGCAACCTCACCCTGGCCAAAATACAAGCCAAACACCTGTTCGAAGACACAGAAGTCAGCAACGAAGACCTAGAGGCCATCACCCTCACCATCAAACATTTGCTACTACCACCGAGCGATCTCCAACCCATTTGGGCCGAAATGGCAGGTCCTCATTACAGCGATTGGATCAACAACATCGATCAACAAGAAGTGCATTGGGAAAACGTGATCAAAGTTTCTCGCTATGGACTGCTCATCGCCCTGTGTAACCTCGATACCAACACCACCGCCATGGAGCATTTCCACAAAGTGGTAAACCAACGCCAACACCGTAAAAACGAAGACCTTATCCCCTTTTACATGTGGTTGGGTTTTAAGTCGTTCACCAGCCGACCCATTTACTGGTGGGTGGATTGCGACTACGGCAAAGTCAAAGCCAGCGGTGCCGACCTCAACAGTTGCAGGGCCTACATTTTTGGCGGATTCATCATTTTTAAAACCTATTACAATGGGCTCATGATTCAGCCCGATGAAATCAAAGATTTGGCGCCAGGATTGGATGCCATCAACGATGTGCGATACATTTCGTTCAAAGTAAAAGGGGAGCGACAGCCCTACCGGATTTCCAACATCGCAACCAAGGAAGACTACGACTTTTTATACAGTTTCTTGTCGAACATTCCCATCCATGGCACCACCGAGGCCGATCGTTTGGTGGTGATTGCCGATGAGTTTGAAGACAAACCCACTTCCGACAAGCCCGCGCCGGCAACTGACCCCGTAAAACCGCCAAAACCCGCCGAATCGCCCGGAAAAACCCCAAGCAAATCAACCAAAGACACCGCAGACAGCAATCCATTTGATGAGTTGGAAGCGTTGGTGGGCATCGCCGAGGTAAAAGAGCAAATTAAAAGTTTGAGCAACCTTATTAAGGTGCAGCAGATGCGAAAAGACAAAGGCATGCAGGCGGTACAGGTTTCGTTACACAGCGTTTTCACGGGTGCGCCAGGCACAGGAAAGACCACCGTGGCCCGTTTGTATGCTGGCATCCTCAAGGAACTGGGAATTTTGAAAAAAGGCCATTTGGTGGAAGTGGATCGCACCGAATTGGTGGCCGGGTATTTGGGTCAGACCGCCATGAAAACCGAAGGCATCATCAACCAAGCCATGGATGGGGTGTTGTTCATCGACGAAGCCTATAGTTTGGCGCCGCAAGACGCAGAAGACAGCTACGGCGACGAGGCGGTGAACGTATTGTTGAAGCGCATGGAAGACGACCGGGATCGCTTTGTGGTGATTGTGGCCGGCTATGCCGAAGAGATGCACCAATTCATTGATTCCAACCCGGGTTTGAGCAGTCGATTCTCCAGATACATTGAGTTCCCAAATTACAGTGCGAAGGACTTGGTAGAGATTTTCTCGAAGATTTGCGCCAAGAACGAATACCGTTTGGGCGATGGGATGGCCGAAGCCTTGGAAGCACATTTTGAATCCCAATTGACCGGTGCCGACCGCAAATTTGGCAATGCCCGATACGCGCGAAATTTGTTTGAGAAGCTCCTCGAGCAGCAGAGCAATCGGGTGGCTGCGTTATCGGATCCCACCGAAACCGACATCAGCACTTTGGAAAAGGGCGATTTGGAATCACGCTACTAACAGAACCCCATATATTTGACCAAATAAAAACAGGAATCATGAACGCAAAAACCAAGTTCGCACTGCTTTTTTTGTCGATACTCTTCTCCGCCTGCAGCATTACACCCAAATACCATTCTTTTGGATATCACATCGAATGGAAACAAAATTTCAATAAAAAAGAACCGCGCACAGCATCCACAAAAGACATGGGTGAAAAAACCCGTGAATTCAAAGCCGTTGAACAAAACCCGCGCCGCCTTAAAACGCCCAATGCCGACCCGCAAAAATTAACCACCCCGCAAAAAATCGAACTCGGCGGGGTTGAAGTAAAATCCTTATGGAGGGTTGGTGATCAAAAAACAACCAAGCAACCACAAAAGAAATATACATCCAGTTATCTCGTTTCAGAATTTTCAGGCACTTCTGACACCCCAATCACCACCAAACAACTGCGCAAATTGGCTCCCAACCCGCCCATAGTGGTTAAAATCAATAGACATTTGAGAATAATTTATGCAGCGACAATAGCAGTCGCCATTGGTTTTTGCTATTGTTTTTTTCTTGTGTTAGATTATATATTCTATGGCAACTTACCCATGTATTACGAACTTGTTTTTCTGGGGCTTGCAGTGGGTCCCATATTACTCTGCGTGTTCGCAATTTTCCAATTTAGACTTTTCAACAAACGACAGAAAATCTTAAGCGAACTTTATGTCAAAAACCTCAAAGCCGTTCGAATACTAAAAAACCTGGATGACATGAGCTACGTAGGTTTGTTACTCGGAGTGATCGGAGCCCCTATTTATCACATTATATGGTATTTTACATTTAAAAAACTTGAATCTCTAGAACCCAACAACCCTTACATCGAACTCCGAAAACGCAAAACCAAATGGAATATGGCGCCTGGATATTTGAGCTTGTTGTACTATTTATTGATCTTCCTTTTAAGATTATTCATCTAAACTACCCTGAATACCAAGTCCTTCGCAAATACTGAGAAAAACACCAAAACTCCCTGTAAAACCTAGAACTAAACAAGGAGTACTTTGTTACCTTCACACAAACAATGGAAGGGATCAATTTCAATCAGGGCAAAGGGTTTATCATCAGCAAGCACATTCCCGAAGACATCGAACCCTTCGACCGTGTGTTTGAAATCTTTAAAGAGCTGATCACCCACACCTCGGGCGACCTAGACGAAGCCTTCGACTGGCTCGATTCACTCGACAAAGAATACAACATTTTCTCCGCCGAATACACCATCCACGACTTCGAAGAAGACCTCAAAAAACGGGGTTATATCAAAGAGGAAATCGAACTCAAAGATGATGGCGATGGCGATAAAAATGGCAAAGGCAAAAACCTGCTCACCGCCAAACTCGAAGCAGCCCTCAGAGAGCATGCCCTCGACCAAATCTTCGGCAAACTCAAGAAAAGCGGCGCCGGGAACCATCGAACCAACAAATTTGGCGTGGGCGATGAACGCGATGGCGAAACCCGCGAATTCCGATTTGGCGACGAATTGGCCCAAGTGAACATGTCCGAAAGCCTCAAAAACGCCCAAATCAACCACGGCATTTCAGACCTCAAACTCACCGAAGACGATTTGGTGGTGGATGAAACCAAACACAAAGCCCAAATGAGCACCGTGCTCATGATCGACATCAGTCACTCCATGATTTTATACGGCGAAGACCGCATCACCCCCGCCAAAAAAGTGGCCATGGCACTGGTAGAACTCATCCGTAGGAAATACCCCAAAGACGCCATCGACATCATCGTTTTTGGCAATGAATCCTGGTCGATCAGCGTCAAAGACCTTCCTTACCTGCAAGTGGGACCCTATCACACCAATACCGTGGCGGGCCTTGAATTGGCGATGGACATTCTGCGCAGAAAACGCAACACCAACAAGCAAATTTTCATGATCACCGATGGCAAGCCCAGCTGCGTAAAATTGCCCAACGGCGAACTCTACAAAAACAGCAACGGACTAGACGAATACATCGTGTCGAAATGCCTCAACATGGCCGCACAAGCCCGAAAACTCAAGATTTCCATTACCACCTTCATGATCGCCCAAGACCCCTACCTCAGGCAGTTCGTGGAACGCTTCACCGCCCAAAACAAAGGCAAAGCCTTCCTCACCGGATTGTCAGATCTCGGTCAAATGATCTTTGAAGATTACGAAAAAAATAGAATCAAACGCATCTAATCACCCATGAAACCAGAAACCACATTCAAGGAATTGAAAGCTTCGGGCTATGCCCACAAAACCATAAATGAAGAAATTCAAAACAACCTCATCGCCAGAATCCAAGCCAAACAGCCCGTTTTCGAAGGACTCGTAGGCTATGAAGACACCGTGGTTCCACAACTCAAAAAAGCCATCTTGGCTAGGCACCACATCAACCTGTTGGGGTTGCGCGGACAAGCCAAAACCCGCATCGCACGGAGCATGGTAGACCTTTTGGATGAGTATATGCCCATCGTAAAGGGCTCTGAAATCAACGACAGTCCCTTCGAACCCATCTCCAAATTCGCCATCGACACCTTGGCTGAACTGGGCGATAAAACCCCCATTGCTTGGGTGCACCGCTCAGCCCGATTTTTTGAGAAATTGGCCACGCCCGATGTGAACATTTCTGATTTGATCGGCGACATCGACCCCATCAAAGCCGCCACCCTCAAACTGCCTTATTCCGATGAACGGGTCCTTCATTATGGCATGATTCCCCGCGCCAACCGTTGCATTTTCGTGTTGAACGAACTCCCCGATTTGCAAGCCCGCATCCAAGTATCGCTCTTCAATATTTTGCAAGAAGGCGATATCCAGATTCGCGGATTTCAGCTGCGCATGCCCCTCGATATCCAATTCGTTTTCACCGCCAACCCCGAGGATTACACCAACCGCGGCAGCATCGTAACGCCGTTGAAAGACCGCATTGGCTCGCAAATTTTTACGCATTACCCCAAAAACATCGCTCTAGCCCGTGCCATCACAGAGCAAGAAGCCAAAATTTCTCAGAGCGATAAAGCCGCGATCCACATCCCCGAAATGGCCAAAAACTTGCTCGAAGAAGTCTCGTTTGTCGCCCGCGATAGCGAATATGTGGACGCAAAAAGTGGCGTGAGTGCCCGTTTATCAATCAGCGCCATGGAAAACCTGGTAGCTGCCGGCAAACTCCGCATGATCGA
Organism: Bacteroidota bacterium; assembly: GCA_947460045.1. Taxonomy (GTDB): domain Bacteria; phylum Bacteroidota; class Bacteroidia; order NS11-12g; family UBA955; genus UBA955. Next base: position 8,308 of record CANHGC010000012.1, read on the forward strand.
AACCCAAACCCAAAGCACCACCATCCGATTGGTTGATTTTATGTCGATCATCCCCTCCATCACCGGCAAAATTGAGCTCGTATACGAAGGTGAACAGGAAGGCGCCGATGAAGTTGCAAAAATGCTGATCGATGCCGCAGTTTTGGTCCAATTCAATCAGCTATTCCCCCGCATCCCCAAGTTGGAGAAGGCCGGTACCAAAACCCCTTACAGCGATGTGATTCACTGGTTTGAAAAGAACTACATGGAGCTGAATTATACCGATACCGACGAGGTGTTTTTGAGCACCCTCAAGACCATCAAGCCCCTGAACGACCTCATTGAAAAGCACGCACCCCAACTGAGCGATTCAGACAAAGATTTCTGCAGAGAACTGGTTTTGTGGGCCTTGGCCGTGAGCAACAAACTCGGCAAAACCGCCACCGATTCAATGTACAAGTTCGACGGGAATTAGGACTGATCGTCGCGCTCCCGCATTTGTGAAATGATGTTGTTCACCTCTGATTCGGTGGACCTCAATTTGGTCTGACAAAATGCAATCAATTCCGATGCGCGCTTCACTTTTTCAGCCAATACATCGATCGATACATTCTCGCTTTCAATGTCCTTGGCAATCATTGCCAATTCTCGAAATGCTTCTTCATAGGTCATAATCTGTTCCATCGTATTTCGTTTTATTTTTTACCGTTGCTGTTATTTGAGTATCCGCAAGGATCACCTCAATGTCCGCCCCAACCCCAACATCCTCCGGATTGCTCGTAATCTTTTGATTCACCTTCACAATCGCAAAGCCCTTCTTGAGGATGTTTTCCGGCGCCATCATTTTCAGGATCGATACATAATGTCCCAAATTGCCGTGTTGGTTTTTGAGATACATCGCCGTAAAAGTGCCCAGATTACCGATGATATTTTCAATGTCCTTGATCCGATTGTATAGGGTGATTTTGGGTTTCGACAGGATCTGCGACGACACATTCACCAACGCTTGAAAATGCGAAGAGAAAAGCTGCTGCGACTTAATCAGAATGGTTTTTTGTAACGATACGATACCCTCTTCGAATCGCTTGTTATGCGCCACAATAAACTCCGCCGCTTTGGTTGGCGTTTTGGTTTGCGTATGGGCCATCAAATCGGTGATTGTCTCATTCTTCTGATGCCCAATCCCCGTAATAATGGGTATGGGAAATTTCGCCACCGCCCTGCCAATTTGATAATTATCGAAAATCAAGAAATCCGTTTGAGCACCCCCACCCCGCGTGATCACCACCGCATCATAAGGAACATTGGATTGATACACCTCGATGAGCTTCTGCAGCAACTGCTCTGCATTGTTTTCGCCCTGAACCACCGAGTGATATTCATCCACGAAGAATGTGTACCCGTGCGGATTGTTCTGCAAAGTGTGATTGAAATCTTCCCCGCCTGCCGACGTTTTCGACGATATAACCGCAATCCGCTGAATCACCAACGGCAAGGCCAACAGATTGTTTTTGGTCACAAATCGATCGCCAATTTTCTGTATAAAATCGTTTTCTGCAACCAGCTTTTGTAGGGTCGATAAACGCTGTTGCTCCAACATCCCCAGCGTGAAATTCACATCAATCTCAAGCACTTCCAACGACAAACCAAATACGCTGTGAAAAGTGACTTTCACTTGGAGAAGTACATTGATGTTGTTGGTGAATTTTTGGCCGGTAACTTGCTCAAAGTGGGCAATTCTATTCGCGCCCGCACCCCAAGCCTTGCCCGAAATCTTGGCGATGATGTTGTTTGAATGGGGATCCTTCTCTACCAGTTCAAAGTTGTGATAATTCTTCTGGGCTCGAAATGTGTGGTTGGTCACATCGGCAACTACCCAAAAAGTGTTTGCATTGAAGGCGTTTTCAATGACATGATTGATCCTATGACTTAATTCGGAAAGTTTAATGTGATTTACTTGGGTCATAGGTCGATGCGCTGCGCCACCCCCGCACCAGAGAATCCATTCAATTGAATGCGCGGTGAATCAACAACCCTCGAATTTAAACCCAATTCGCCTGAATTCTGCGATTTATGACGAAAGAAAAACGGTTAAATGCAGACTCGCTTACCGATTTGCCCAGCAATCAATTCCAATCCTTGATGGTTGCATCGATGGCCTCTCTAAGTTCTTTTGAAACGCCAACTTCGGAGGCAAATCTTCCCCAATCCATTACCACAGACTCTATTTCATCAATGATCTCCGCTGCCTGTTTGCAATGAATTGATTTACCAATAACCAACAAATCACTCTTTTTGATATCCTTTCGCTTTCCATTTACACTGAGGGCATGCTGACTTACCCACTGATGATTCGGCTTATAGGCATGACACAAATCATAAGCTGGTGCAAGCTCCCAATGACCATCCTTTTTTAAACGAAAAGCAAAATTCTTTGTGTGATCGTCACAATTTCTCGCTATAACATTAAACACCATTCTGCGAAACATTTGCTCTGCATCCGCATATGACAGCAACAACTCGCGCATTGTCTGAAATAATTGCTCATAGCTAAAACTCGTAACCGAATTGTAATCAAAATGATTGATGGCGCACAGTGTTTGCATGTGATGTTTGATATCACCTTGCTCTCTATCAAATCGTTTGGTCATAAAATGAGCCCGCCCATTTTCTTCGAACAACATAGATGGCATCATATCAATACCACATGAAATTGCCATGTTATAATACGCCATTTCAACCCTACCATATCCGTCACTTGCACCTAACTGAACATCACTCACACCATCTAACTTCAATAACCAATGTTCAAAGCCTTTCGGCGCACTCGTTTGACCCGAGCGAACTTCACCAGACTTTTCATTGTATGCGATAACCGCTTTTGGCCTGGCGCCACCGGCTGAGGTACCAATTGTTATTATTTGCATTATCGCCTGCTCATCGTATTTTTTCAAGTTTGTTTGAAATGAAGCTTTCTGCGAAAGCATTTTTTTTGCGATGTCAACCAAACTGTCAATTTCAATTGAAAATGTGCGTTTGCTTTCATTGAAATTTGTAGGCTCAAATTCCAATGCGCCCATTCCACGGGTTCCAATGAAACAGAGCATCTCCACAGGATTCATACTATTTAGAGGCCGACCCTGCTGTGCCAACCAAAGATTGATGAGTTCGTTTCCATATCTGTCTGGAAGAACGTCTGCCAACAACCCAGGCAGTCCTTTATAAGTGTTGTACAAATCATTCTTACCTTGCTTTAACTCCGGAAAACTAAAAATACCCCTCCCTCCATTTACAGGCATCTTAAGAGGCGCTAACTCCCAATTCAAATTTTTAAAATTGGCGGCATATTCAAATGAAGCTAAGCCTGCTCGCTCATCCCATGCCACAGCCCCTACCTGCTGTCCCCATATTTTCACAATTGCAACATTCATATTTACCAGGTTGAATTTGTAGAACTAGTAGAATCTTTGCCTCGAGACCGTTTTCGTTTTTTTAACTCCATTTTTGCCAAAAGCAATGGACTTACCACCGTTTGAACCGAAAATACATCCAAAACATGCAATTGATCTATTGTGCGCAACACCTGAAGCAACGTTGCCAGTGTAACTGTCTCTCCTTTTTCCAAGAGACTCAGCGTGGAACGACTGATACCCGCGGCATGCGCTAAGTCTTGCTGAGTCTTGTTTTGTTCTAAGCGCTTTTGCTTGACAAAACGACCAATGTGCTCAGACAATGCCTTATCACTCATAGAACGCCAATTTTTGTATGATATATCAGTCATTAAGTTAAATATTGATTTTATTGCATGATTTACCATACAAATATACGCATTTAATCAAATCCTTACTTGTAATAATTCCGCTTCTGCCCAAACACATATTGATGATCATCAATACAAAATACAACCCTCAGGTGGTTCACACACTTCACTTCACCCAGAGTTCCATCTTCGCCAATTCTCTGAACACGTTCAAACAAAAAACCCCGCGAAATTCGCAGGGTTTCTTTTTGTGGTGGTATCGGGCGGAATCGAACCGTCGACACAAGGATTTTCAGTCCTTTGCTCTACCAACTGAGCTACGATACCAACATGTAAAACAATTAAATCCGAAGAGTTTCTTGTTTAACGGGCTGCAAAAATAAGAAATCTTCCCGATTTCCCAAATACTATTTAAAAATTAATGTCCGCCTGCCGCAGGACCAATCTCTATCCCCTGTTTTTTGAAATGACGTGTCATGCTCACCGCGTAAAATGCCAAATACCCAAAGCAGGCCACACCCACCCAGTAACTGTTCAAAATACCCAGCAAATTCTCCGATGCCAACTTGCCCTGAAACACACTCACAAAGCCACCACCCATGATCATCATGATCAAGAAATTTGAGGCCTTCGACATTTTATTACCCAATCCAGTGATCGCCAAAGTGAAAATACAAGGCCACAGCGTAGAGCAAAACAAACCCACACTCACAAACGCCATCGCCGCCATCATACCCCCATTGAAAATCCCCACCATCAAGGCCACCATCCCACACACACTATAAATCAACAATTGTTTCGCAGGGTTTCCGTTGCTCAAATAATCCACCACGATGAGCACCAACACCATCGCCGCGTAAGGATAAAAACGAGCTACTGCGCCAAAATCCAAACCCAACGCACCATCGGTGTATCGAACAGAATTCACCAACAAATACACGCCAAACGCCACAAAAGGCAACAAAAAACGCAACGCCTGCTTCATGCCCGCGCTGATATTGAAAGAACCCGCAGAACTCGTCCAACGTCCGATCATCAAACTCGCCCAAAACAACGAGATAAAAGGCGCCGCATCCTGGGTGCTCACACCCAAATTCGACTTCAAATATTCGCTCAAATTGCCGGCCGTGCTCACTTCAACGCCCACATACAAGAAAATCGCAATCATCCCCATCCACACTTGCTTATAGCTCAACACCGATGCGCCATCGTCGTCTGTTACATCCGCACCACCATCTACATCGTCCATTTTCACATCCAAGCGATAGAAAATCGCAGCGAACAAAATAAACAAACCTCCCAACACCAAGTATGGCACTTTCACAGCACTCACGTCCAATTCAGCACCAGAACCAGAGCCCATCGCCCCGTAAATGGCCGCCGTTACCAGCAAAGGCCCAATGGTAGTACCAAAATTGTTCACACCGCCCGCCATGCTCAATCGCTGAGAGCCGGTTTCACGCGAACCCAACGCAATCGCCAACGGATTGGCCGCCGTTTGTTGCAACGAAAAGCCCAAGCCCACCACAATCAAACCTATTAGCAACATCGGGAACGACGCTGAATCTGCCGCGGGAATGAACATCAAAC
>CANHGC010000013.1 GCA_947460045.1 Bacteroidota bacterium
AGTAAATTGATTAACGAATACAAATATAATACTTTTTCCGACTTTGGCGGTATTTTGTTTCCGACTTTGGCGGTTTTTTGTTTCCGATTTTGGCGATGTTTTACTTCCGACTTTGGTGGTGTTTTACTTCCGACTTTGGCGGTTTTTTGTTTCCGACTTTGGCGATGTTTTGTTTCCGACTTTGGCGGAGTTTTACTTCCGACTTTGGCGGTATGGTCGGTGATTTGTTAACCTTTGAGTTAATATCGACACTTAATTTTTAAATGTAAAGGTTTAGATTTGCGAATTCCGGAATGTAAAGTATATTTGTCATTGGGGAAAGCAAACTTGTCATAATGCAAAACGAAAAATTCAATAAACAACCGAAGTTGTTGGGTGTTCACTTCAAGAAAATAGGAGTTGTGGTGATGATTTTATCCATGGTTCCGGGGCTCATCGTTAAAACGATGCATATCGCACTGATGGAAAGTCAAAAAGATCTATTAAAATCTCTCTCATACAGCGGCTTTTTACTTGGGTTGTTATTTATTGTATTGTCGCGCGACAAAGTGGAAGACGAATTGACCATTCATATCAGAATAACATCGATGCAAGAAATGTTCATCTTTGCGGTAATCTATGTGATGATTAAACCCTTGATTGTATGGGTGTTGCAGTCGCCATTTACTGATGTTTCAGGTCAACAATTGGTTACCCTTATGTTGGTTGGATATTTGATTAGTTTCTATCTCAAAAAGTTGAATCGTTAATGAATAATACACTCAAGGTTGAGCGGGCAAAGTTGGATTTAACCCAGCAGCAGTTGGCTGATAAAGTGGGGGTTTCACGTCAGACAATCAACTCCATTGAAGCTGAGCGATATATCCCATCAACCGCCCTTGCTATCAAGATTTCTGACGTTTTCAAAACGAGCGTCAATGAGATTTTCACCCTCGAAGAGGATGATTGAATTCTAGCAGTACTTAAAATCGACTAGATATTTGAAATCGTCTGTAAGAGGATCTCGTCTTGTTGTGATTTGAATAAATAATTTTGTAAATTCGAATAATGAAAACCTCTAAATCTTCCTTGAATTCATTAATTGCAGGCGGATTGATTGGCGCTAGTTTGGGCGCATTTTTGTCCAATGATAAAGAAGAGGGCGCTGTAATTGGAGCTATTTTGGGAGCAGCTATTTCAGCAACCACGGATGCCAGTGGTGAAGCCAAGAAATTAAAGTTGCCACAGTTGATTGAGGAAAACGGTATTCTTTATGAAATTGGATTAGATGGTGAAAAGCGGTTATTTAAGAAATTGGTTAAAAGTAAAAGGGTTTTGCCCAATCAATTTCAATTGATTTAATATGTCTATCAAAAGAATGAGGGTTTTTGCTGGTCCAAATGGCTCCGGTAAAACAACTATTTTTAAGGGCATTTTGAAAGATAGTAACATTAACTTGGGTGTTTATGTAAATGCCGATGAGATAGAGGTGGTTTTGAATGGTTCTTCACCATTAGATTTTGGTTTATTTCAAATTCAAGTTTCAAATGAACAGTTGGGAGTTTTTTTTAAAAGAAGTACCTTTTCCCCAACAAAAAGAAAGGAGTCAGATTTGTACACCAAGTTGTTTGTAAATGATAACCTGTTGACCATAACGACATTCGTGGATTCCTATTTGGCAGCAGATTTGGCGGAGTTCGTTAGACAACAGTTGGTAGATCAGGGTTTATCTTTTACCTATGAAACGGTCATGAGTTTTTCTGATAAAATTAAGTTTTTGGAAGAGTCGAGAAGAAAGGGTTATAAGGTGTATTTGTATTTTATCGCGACAAATGATCCCGAAATTAATATAAATCGCGTCAATTTGAGAGTTGCACAAAATGGTCATTACGTTGATCCTGATGTCATTAGCAGGAGGTATTTCAGAAGTCTTAAAAACTTGAAATTTGCGATCAAACAAACGGATCGGGCATATGTTTTTGACAATACCGGTACTTCGGCTAAATTGGTTGCGGAAATTACCAATGGAATCAATGTAATTATGAATTCGGCGATTGAAACGCCAAGCTGGGTGATAGATTCACTGATCTAGTCCATTTATAATCAATTGTTAATTTGTCGCAAATACTTGGGCACGGACTCGTTCCACGTCAATGAGATTTTTACCCTCGAAGAGGATGATTGACTCGCCTTAAAACCCTTGGGTGATTCCAATGTTGAAATTCAATGAGCGATTGAAAAGAGGAATGGATTTGGTATCTGCTTGGATATTGGCCTGACCGTGGTTGTAGCGAAAGCCTAGCGTTAGATTGGCATTGTTTCTGATTGGAATCTCAATGCCTAGGCCACCGCAAAATCCATAATCGAACAGATTCCTGTATTGTGTGATTTCAACCGTACGGCTACTCGTACTTTTACTGGTCAACTTCCGGACGGTAGTCGTTGCGCTTATTAAGAATCCTCCAAAGGCACCGGCATCAATGAAAACTTTGTTGCGTTTGCCAAATTGAGCCCTAATCAGTAGTGGTGAAGTTATGTAGTTGTTGGCCAACCTCAAATCCCAGGATCCCACAGTAACGCCATTGTCATCGGTGATTGAAAAAGGACCGCGGTAGCCGCCCTTACGTTCGTAGTTCAATTGCAATCGAACCGATATCCATTTGTTTGCGTTGTATTGGGATGAAAGGCCGGCCCAATATCCTGGGGTGGGGGTGAATTGGAAATCAACGTTTTGGCTGTAAATGGTTGTAGTTGATGGTCCCGCTTCAAATCCCATTTGCCATTTCATGCTTTGGGCATTTGCCGATAATGATGCGCAGGCTAAGATTAGGCAAAGCGTGAAATTCTTCATTGGGTTCATTTGCCTTTTTTATTTGGTGATTTTGGGAGTGCGACGTTGATTTTAGACATCAAGGCTTGGGTATTGCTAATGTTTTCACCTGCTGCTGTCCCTAACCGTATGGCTTCACTGGCATTTTCCTGTGCGGCGGTAAAATTGCCCAGTTTGTAATACAAGTTGGCACGGGTATCGTAATACGCCCAATTGGGGGTCTTCTCGATACTCATCGATGAGTATTCAATGGCCTTTTTTAAAATTTTGGTGTCATCGCAGGATTGGAATATTTCCCAGGCCACGCTATTGAGTCCAGATGAATTGATCTTTGCAGCCATTTCATCGAAAGAGGCCACATAACGACTCCATTCACCGCGTTTTTTATACCATTCCATGTATTGACTGGGTTTGTCGAATTCAGGATACTCAGACCGTTTTAACAATTCTCTCAAGGCCCATTGAAATTGCGCTTCATTTTGCACTTCAACACTGTGTTGCACTTGGTGGCCAAACAATTTGTAGGCGGTGCTTTTTGTCCAGTCGTGGCCAAACAGCGAATCGTACATCGCCTCTCGAGCAAGCCATTGTTTTGCCAGGGTTTCATCGCATCGATACGGCGCGATGCTATAAAGAGCCATTTGTTGGAAGGGGTCTGTGACTTCCTTGAAACGATTAATGAAGCCCGTAGAGGTGGTGTCTTCGAAAATGGAAAAATTTTTGTTCAGAATGTACTCGCGAAACCAATCGGGTATGTTGCTAGCGGAGATTGGTGGCAGTCCGGGGCGTTTGTATTTCCCTTTTCCAGCGGTGGATTCCTTGAGTTGTTGCATGGAATCTAAATAGTTCAACCAAGGTCCTTTTTCGGAATAGCCAAAATAACTGCCGATAAAATCACCATCGCCGTTGAATATCAAAAAGCTGGGAAAACCGTTAATTCCGAAGTGGAATCTCAACAACTTTCCGAGGTCGTCTTTTTCCATCTCCAGTGAATAACTGTTGAGGAAACTATTCATTTTGTTTTGTACTTGTGTGTCGGCGAAATTCTTCTGGTCCATGATCTTGCACCATCCACACCAGTCGGTATAGCAGTCTATGAATACCCATTTATTTTCTTTTTTTGCCTTTGCAAGCGTGCTATCCCACACTTCTACTTTGCCAAACGCAGGTGGGGGGAATTGGGGGGCTTTTTTTGTTGACGACTGTCCAGCAGTTGATAATACAGACAGCAACGCAGTGAGCAGACAAATGGCGTTAGGAGTGAATTTTGACATCTGATAAATAAACGTTTAAAACATTGTTATCGTGTATGTCCAGTTGGGTCTATTACTCTTGGAATATTTTCTTTGTTGAACCATCGTCATACAAGAGAATCATAATTTCTTCTTTTCGAATATGTTTGACAGGCCTTCCTAGCATATCATAGATTCCAATGAGTTTGGGTTCTGGTTTTTTGATTTCAGATGTACCAAGTGTAACACATGGGTCAATAGTGAGACGCCTTAACATGATTGTATCAATATTGAAACACCAATTCATCCAATAGGACACTAACACATATCTACCTGGTTTAGTAAACTTGTAATTAATAAATCTTGCTGCGTCCAAAGAATCAAGTTTAGAATACACAATACAATTCTGATTACGTGAGGTCCATTCCCAAATTGCACTGTCTGTCCCGTGAACCCATTGACTATCTAAAATATTGTTAAGTTTTGCATCTCCCAAGTATAATTTCATCATATATGTCCAACAATAGTCAGTTTTAGGTACGGATTTCGTCATCTGACCAGCTATTGAGTCTTTACACTTTGGGTCGTACGTTGAACCCAATTGGTAGGAAAATTGACATTGAGTGAAGTAATCATAGGTCAAAACATCACTATAAATTATGGTGTCACATCCTGTACATTTGTTTGTGAGTTTTAAGTTAAACCTGTATTTACCTTTGCTTCTAAAATAAACATAGGGTTCAGTTCCTTGCTTCATTAAGTAGGGTGATTCTTTTCCGTTACTTAGGTCGATGAGATTATAATCATACTTTACGCAAGTATCCTTGAATACATCACCTCTCAGAAACCATAAATAGTAATTCTTAGAACCCATCTGTTTAATTGAAACTGAGGCCCATGTACATTTTGCATTCACTGTTGCTAAGGAGACCAAAAGCACCAACAGCAGTATTGTTTTTTTCATTTTTCTGATATTGAACTGTTTAAACAAACCAAAAGACTTAATCCATCACATACCGCAATCTCACGAATCCAGAGACCTTTGGATCGTCTTTCCAATAAGTGTAAGGAATTTTAACAAACATCACATGGTGCGCTCGACCGTCTGCTAAAGTCTGTGTGGTAACTTCCATGAAATTCCTTTCGTCACTGTCAAGTTCATTCCAGAAAATATCATTATCATCTATATCGTTTACAGTCACTTTGCCTGATTTGAACAAATAGATATAATTATGCTGAGGAATGGCATTGTAATCGGGAAATAAATTCCTAGGACGCTCTGGATTGTTGTAGAAACTCTGAAAGTTGCCAGTATAATCTATAGATTTCAAATGCAACCCTGGCCAAACACCTTCCAAAGGACGATATTGACGCATGAAAGAATCACACACCTCCTTTTCATTGGTTTTTCTGTGAGGAAAATCAATTAAATAATCATTTGCTTCTTCGTCTGTATTCCATGTAAATGCCCGACTAATTCGCTTAAACTCCCGCATTCCAACAATTAGCGTTGTATCTCCGGTGGTAAAACCAAATTGCGATGCTGAATCAGCAGCTCTGAAGGCAATAAAACGATCTACTTTAGTGTAAACAGCGAACTTGTACTTGTCGGGAGATAGCGGCTCAAAATACCCTATTGGCATCCAATAATATTTAAATTGGTTAATTAAATCAGGATTCGCAGCATAATAATCCATCGTGTCAGTAATCTTCCAACCCATACGGCCCTTCACTACAGTAGAATCAATCATCCAAAGTGGATCTATACCTTTATTGTTTTGACAGAGTGAATCAAGGTATTGTTCTTTAGTCAACTTTACCAGAATGGGGTCTTTGACAGTTGGCAATGGATCTTGCTGACATCCTGTTGCACTGATGAGAATTGCAACAACCAAAGCGAGGGTGGGGATGAGTTTGTGTTTCATACTGTTAGGCTGATTGATTTAATTTAACACATATCGAAACCTCACAAATCCAGAAACGTATGGATAGTCCTTCCAATACGTGTAAGGAATCTTCAAAAACATGACCTGGTGCTCACGGCCATCAGCCAATTTCTGTGTTGTTATTTCCATAGAGGTCGGATCATCTCTGTCAAGTTCGATTTGAAAAATGTCATTGTCGAACACATCGTCTTCTGTTGTTCTTCCCGCCTTGAACACATAATAATACAAATGAGGGAATCCATCCTCATTCGCTAAATTCCCCGCACTCGGATCAGAAGGGTCATTGTAAAATATTTCCTGCATTCCATATTTGGAAACGCTGGCCGCATAAAATCCAAACCAATTTTCTTCAAACGCATGATAATGATTGATAAATGAGTCGATTACTGCTTGCTCGTTGGTGTTTTTGTGAGGAAATGTTTCGAGATATACTGAAGCTTCATACGGGGTCATATCGGGAAGAACCCTGCTTACTCGTTGAAACTGCAGTATCGCAATTGAAAGCCCTGTGTCACCTGTATTTAGTCCATATTGAGAAGAGGAATCAGCCGATTTTATCGAAATATAACGCCTCACTTGGGTGTAAATGGCGTATTTGCCCTGGTCTTTAGACCAAGGTTCGACATTGCCTATTGGTAATACTACATACCTAAATCGATAATTCGGCGCCTCATCAGTTCCAAAAATCACGGTATCAGTAAATCGCAACCCCATGCTGCCTTTCATCACCGTTGAGTCGATCATTAACACTGTTGACAAACTGACATTGTTTTTGAAAAGCGAATCTAGATATTGGTCTTTTGTTAACTTGGTGCTACCACTTGTATTGGGCGGGGTGATGTTGTTTTGATCACAGGCACCGATGAACAATGTAACAACCAAAGCGAGGGTGGGGATGAGTTTGTTTTTCATACTGTTAGTGTTAAGATGGAACTTGAAAGAATTTTATACTGTACTACACGCCTTATTTGAACTGACGCATTTTATTTCAATGTATTGTAGTTGCATGTAATCTTGTTGATCTTTATCAACCTTACCTCAAAACGATGATTTTCTGGGTATTGTTGTGGTTCGCAAATTGTGTTTTTACCAAATAGTTTCCGGTGGGTAAGCTTTCCAAGTGTATCAGAGTTTTTAACGCTTTTGTGGACTGCTCATAAACGACTTGCCCTTGCATCGTCATCACAGTGACAGTCTGGATCGGCTGCAGCGCATCGATGTGTAAAATCCCTTGATCAACAGGGTTGGGGTAGTACTTGGGTTGTTCGCTGCCAAGCAATTGCGTTTGTGCGTTGGGTGAGCAAATTTTCACGATCCACATGGTCTTCTGATAGAGCGGTGTCTTTAATATCATTCCATTTGTGGAAGAAACCGTTTTTCCCGTGTATGCGTATAAATTGAAAGTGGCCGACTGTGCAGAATAATCAGAGTAAAAGCATTTGTAATTGATTGTATTTTGAGATCGAAAGTGTTTTATCGAATCACCGATTACAGTGAAGAAAACATTCAAAAACGTTGGGTCTGTATTGCTTTGTGGAGTATACGTTTTTCCATTAAAATCAAAAGTGCTGTCAGTATTGGCAATCAGTGTGATTTCGTTATTGGAAGATTTGAAAAAGCTCATACCCACTCGGGTGTACTCTGCCTTGTCCGCAAATGTGCTTAGTTTTATTAAATTGAACGCTGTGTCAAAAATGGCCAATGAATTTCTGCCAGCTACTGGTGCTAAGTATAGCCGCATTGTGTTGTCGTATAACTTCTGGCCCAAATTGTTGTGAGGGAAATAAAAACGATTGTTCGCAAAATATAAACTCGATGGTCTGCCTAGAGGGTTAACGCTACTCGAACAACCAATGGTGTAACTCGAAACGATTTGATTGTTGGTTTCTTTGATGATCAAATAATCCCATCCGTCAATGCCGAGTCCAGGATTTAATTTTCGTAAGGCATTCGAATATGATTGGTTGGTGCTAGGCACAAAAATGCCTTTCTGGTATTTAAGAAAATAGTAAAACCCATAGGGTGTGGATAGCATACCGTAACTGCTAATATCGGAGCTGTTTTGGGCCAAAAGCGTTTTCTTGACGATGTTGAAATTTGCATCGAGTTGCAATGTGTAAATGTCTATTGCGCTGTTGGGTTTGATCGAATCTCCATTATTCAAGTAGGCGTTCTTATTAACAATCATCAACATGGTTGCTCCTGATTTTGTGCAATGTATATCGTTTTCGCCTTCCCAAATTCTTTGTTTATTGGTCGTTTCTCCAATTTTTACAAATTGTACATTGCTCAAGTTTGAATCGATGCGGACAATGCCTACAACTGACTTATTCAGAGCATTTACGCTCACTGAATTGTTGATTTTGTAAATTTTGTTATAGGCCGTGAGCACATAGGCCAAACCACCTGTACTGGGATCTAAGCGAAGATTGGGGTTGGTGTACGGCATGGGCAAAATCAAATCCATTTGTGCGACAATATTGCCGGTATTGTCGTATTTGATGATCAAACATTTGTAATCTGCCGATGTGTTTTCAGTGTGCTTTTTCTGGTCTACTGCGATGGAATCGGTGTACCAAAAGGCTTTGTAGGTATTTACGCCATTGTGCGATAGATCTGTAGTAATATGCATGAGCTGCTTGTCGTAGCTAATGTTTAAGTTGTACTGCTGACACTGTCCGAAAGCATATGCGTGCCCAAAGAAAAACAGTGCAATAAGAATGAAATGTTTGATTCTATTCATGGCTTGTATGTTGATTTTAAGTGGATTACGATTTAAATGAAGAAACACTGAGTTTTCTTTTTTGGGGACAATTTCCATGTTGAATGTTTCTTGGATTATTTCGAGGATGATGTTTACTTATTTGTGGGTAGTGATTTTTGCAAAACCAATCCTGAGTTGAGCGGGATGTTTAAACTAAATCGGATTCCGCGCTGCAATTGTTGCTTGTAGGTAGGCAACACAACTGTAGGTAAGGGGTCAGTTCTATCGATGGTTGCAAAGGATTTTGCTAAATTTTCATTCATCAATAAAGGAAGTGAAATTTTTAAGATACCTGTCCTGATCATGATCCCTGCATCGTAAAAAGAGGGTCCAAATGGGAATGTTATCCCGCTCAAAGTTCCCCAGGGATTAAGCTTTTGTGACTCTTGCCAAGCCCCGTCGAAAAACAATCGAATCGCTGATGGCACTTTGGGCAATCCTATGGAAATATTGACTGACTTTAATATCCCTTGTGACCCAAGGAATGTTGACGTCCCCATACCTCCCATATTCTCCATGCGTTGCTGTCCGAATGTTGTATTTTGATAATCACTAATGAAAGTGTTTTTTAAATTCGTTGCACCAGCGGCCCTCCCGACGAAATAATTATCATAAAACACATCTTCATCACCTGAGGCGCCGCTCAACTTTAATTGCATTTTGGAATATATGCCTGCTGAACGCCCAGAACTTATTTTAAAGACGGTACCCAAGTATACGCGGACTTCTATGCTGCGTTGTTTTTTTATTGCGGATATATAATTCCATGTATATTTCGCTTCAGTTTGAAATCTGCCAGTAGAATTGTTTGTATATGGAGATATAAAATTCAACCATTCAATTCCCGTTTTAAATTCCAGAGAAGAGGTAGGCCCTTGTTTGAAGGCATTGTAATTCAATCTAAAACCGCCTTGAAAATCTATGTAATCATTGAAGCTTAATTTACTATGCGATGCAAAGAGTCCTGTGATTTCAACAAAACTCGAGAATTCGTTTCCGCGTTTGGGGCTACTCAATTCCATTATGCCATAGGGTTTCAATACTTGAAAAGATGATTCAACTGGGAAAGGTGCCGTGTTGTAAGTTTTGCTGGATCCTAACTTCAACGCGCTAACCCCAAGCCGTAAGGTTTTAAAGTAACTGCCCACTTTTGTGTTGTAACTAATATCGGCAATGCCAGAAATGGCTTTACGTTCGAATGAAAACATGGGCACCAAAGTATAGCGCCATTTAGGTTCTGGTTTACGCGTATTAAAAAAAGCGAGACCCAGCATGAGACGGTCGTACTGATTCCAACCTATGGCTGGCAGTAGGCAGTGGTTGCGCACTTCGGGGATCACATTGTTGGGGATGATATTCCATCGGTTTCCAGATCTCAAAGAGATGACATCTTTGTTGAGTATAGTTTCAATTTTCACAAATGGACTGACGATTTGGTAAAATGATTTTACCTGTGGTTGATTGATATCGTTCGAATTTGGTAGGCTATCTGTCAATGTTTTTTTTAAATTTTCGCCGCTTTTTGTTGTGGGAATTTGTATTGTGCTCGTATCTTGAATGGAGTCAAATCCAATCGTTTTTTCGGTTGGTTTGTCTTTTCCGTGGTCGTTGAGGTCAAATTCTTTTGTGCCATTGACGATTTTCCCATCTTCTATAGTTCGAATCACTAGATAGTTCCATCGAATGCGATAGACATAATTTTTGCCTAACATTCTTGATAATCCTTGAGCCAATGTAAGATTGACCCATGTATCTGCACTGACGATTTTGGGAAGAATTTCATGATTATAAGAAAAGAAGAGGTTGGTTGCCAACTCAAGTTTTTCGAGGGCTTTTGTGGTGCTGCCGGCGGGAACAATGAAGTTTATTGGTTGATTGATGTTGGGTGCTGATGATGGTGTATTTGAATGGATTGTTTGCGCCGATAGCGATGCGATGAGGTGTGTGGTGATGAGCAGGAATAGTGTTCTCATTGACAGCTACCCCCTTTCAACCAGATGGTTTCTTTTTCGGAGACAATTTCTATGTTGAATGTTTCTTGGATTATTTCGAGGATGTTTTGGATGGGCTCATTGTCAAATGTTGCAGTGAGTTTACACTGCATCAATTGGGGCTTTTCAATTTTGATGGTTACGCCATAGTTTTGGCTCAGGATTTCAGCCACTACAAGGAGTTCTGTTTGCTTGAATTGCAGTATTTTGCTATTCGGCAACGGATTATTTATGTTGGTTTGTGGGGCTGAATGGATGGATGGGGCTGTGTTTATTTCTGACTTTCGCGATGCGATATGGATCACATCTTGGGTGGTTGTCGTTTTTTTGTCAACTGTCGCTTGAGTTGGATCGACAATTTTTGACTGGATTGTCTTTACGGTTGTAGATACTGTTTTCTTTTGGGATTGCTTAATCTGGTAAACAGTGCCTGCTATAACGCTGGCGCCAACCGCACCCCACAACAAGAGTTTTTTTACGGTGAATTTGGCGATGGTTTTTACGGGTGTGGTGGAGAGCAGGGAGGCAGAGACGGCGGTAGCCCCTAAATTCATTGATACTTTTTGCCATGCCTTGTCGGTATTGGGTGTCCAAGGGTTGGAGGGCTTGGCAATTTGCCAAATCGAATCATCTTGGGGGGTGTTTACGCCGAAGTTTTCTGGATTTTTCATGGGTTTGAAATAATTAAAAATGCGAGCCACAATAGGGCGTGAGTTGAAAGTTTGATTTTGAGTATTTGCAATGCTTTGTGTAGGTGGTACTCTACGTTTTTAAGCGAGAACGACAGGGTTTCGGCAATTTCTTTGTGACTAAAACCGTGGAAACGACTTAAGATGAAAGTTTGTCTCGTGGTTTCTGTCATTTCCAATAATGCTCGGGTAACCGCAGTTTCAAGTTCTTTGGTTTGAAGTTGGATGTCGGCGTTGTTCTGATGATTGCCTTCCCAATAATGTTGGGTGTGGTAGGTTGCGTGTTTTCGTTTGACAGCTTGATGCTTGATGTTGTTCAGGCAGCGACTGTAAACGGTTTTGAAGAGGTAGGCTCGACAGTTATCGGGCAGGGGTTTGTTTTGGTTGGTTTCCCAAAACTTGAGAAATATTTGTTGAACGATGTCTTCAGCTTCTTCTTTTGAGCCAAGGTATGTGAGTGCGTATCGACACAAATCAGCATAGTTTTCGTAGAACAACGATTGTAGCTGAGATTCTGTTAAGGTCGATGTAAATTCTGCATTCACGATGGTAAGACAACGAAGTAGCGAATTACCCTAAATAAATCACAAAAAAAAATGCACAGTTTTCTTTTGTGACATAGTTCCATGTAACTATGTCGAAGTGATTTCAGTTCTGTACATTCGTTTTTTGGGTTGGTGTGATTCTCATCGTGACTTTTTGAATTTCATTGAGTGTAAAAGAAATCTGTAGCCGATTTCGTTATCAAGCATCAGATTGACATGACTCCAAGATTGATGCAAAGCCGTTTGATTCGATTATTTCAAAGCGATATAGTGATAAAAATATCGCTGGTGCTCACGGTGCTGAGCATATTCGTGCCCTTTGTATACATGAAAATTGGTCCGATGGGTTATCGCTACTACGGTCCAAATGTGCCTGATATTTACATCTTTGGCGGATACATTTTTGGAAAAGACACTTCGTTTTGGGGAATTAACTTTGCGTACAAAGTTCAATTGGGGTCGATTCTCTTGATTGCCTATAACCAATGGCGATACCTGAGCACTCAAAGAGTCAAATTCATGATTTTGAATGCATCCTTATTGCTGTTATTTCCGATTTGGCTTGAGGCCTATGTGGGTGGGGTTGTATGTAACAGCGATGGTGCCGATCTCACCGTCTATTGGCATTCGATGCCGGGAATATGGGTTTGGGGTGTTGTCTTCGCGCTGCACATTGTGATGCTATTTGCGAGGTTTCGGAAATCGGTTTAAAAAGAGAAATTGTTTGTCATTGATCCATTTTATATGGATTCCATGAGTGACGGAGGGTATTGTGCCACATCGGTTTTACACGTGGTGGGTTTTAGGTCCCAAGTAAATCGAATGAGAATCTATGTAGCTATATCCATCAGACATATGCCTGGGATTTGGTAATGCTGATTAATTCGGACAATGAAATTTGACCAAGGATGTAATCTCGCACCAATGTTACAGATTTTGGTGTTGGCTCAAAGCCCTCAAACATGTTGCTGCCAATCGCATATGCTGTAGATTCTAATACAGAAAGAGTAGGGAACTTTACACCCATAAGTGTAAGCTGTTCTCTGTTTATAATGATCTCTTTGTACATGTGTCGTTCCTAATGAAATCTGATTTCATGCGAAGTTAAGTTTAGCATTTTGGTTTTTCGCAAGTTATTTAAAGGGAATATTGAAAACTTTTAGGCAACTGAACCATTTGTGGCATTAGCGTAACAAGGTGAAAGTACCATGATACTGATACGATTGGAAGTCTTTGTCGA
>CANHGC010000014.1 GCA_947460045.1 Bacteroidota bacterium
TATATGTCCCATCGTACCCGCAAACCCATGTTCGTTAGGTGTGCAATACTGCGAACCGATGGCCTGCGCCGCATCCTCAACCACAAACAATTTATATTTTTTGGCCAAAGCCATCAACGGCTCCATCGACACCATCTGTCCGTACAAATGAACCGGTGCTATCGCCCGCGTATTTTGAGAAATCAACGCCTCAACCGCAGAAACATCCATCAAAAAAGTAGCGGGATCCACATCCACAAATACTGGCCTGAGTTCCAGCAAATGCAACACTTCGGCCAAGGCGGCATAGGAAAACGCCGGCGTGATGACCTCACTGCCTTTGGGCAATCCCAACGACATGAAAGCCAATTGCAATGCATCGGTGCCGTTGGCGCAAGATATCACGTGTTTTACCGCGTATTTCTCGGCCAAAGCCTTTTCAAATTCTTTCACGGCAGCACCCTGAATGAAATCGCCATCCAACAATACCTGCTTCATCGCTTGATCAATATCAAACGACAAACGGGCATATTGCGCCTGGAGGTCAACCATTTTTATGCTGCGCATAACTACCGCAAAATTAATGGATTAGAATATCCAATAGCCAATTATTTGGCACGCTGACGAACCACTTCGTAAGTGATTACCCCGGCCGCCACAGATACGTTCAACGAACCCACCCCTTTGGCTGAAAGAGGGATTTTCACATGGGCGTCGCACAACTTCCAAGTATCGTTACTCAAACCGGTTTCTTCATCACCCATCACCACCGCCACCGGACCACTTAAATCGGCATCAAACAAAGCCTCCGACGTTTTTTCCGTGGCACCCACAATTTTCAAACCGCTGTTCTTCAACATTTTGATGCTTCCATAGAGTGATTGCGTTCTGCAAACGGGGATCTTCATCAAAGCCCCCGCCGAAGTTCTAACAGCATCGGCACTCAAAGGCGCAGATCCTTTCTCTGGCACCAAAATACCATGCACACCGGCGCATGCGGCGGTTCTGGCGATTGCCCCAAAATTTCTCACATCGGTTACCCCGTCCAAAATCAAAATAAAGGGATCCTCACCCGCTTCAAAAGCGTTGGCAACCACAGTATCCAAATCGGCGAAATCCACTGAACTCACCGAAATCACCACGCCTTGGTGGTTTCCTTTCACCAAAGCATTCAATTTGGCCGTGGGCACTTGCTTCCAAATCAAGTTCTTGGCGCGCAACAAAGGCAGCAAATCTTTCAACTGACCTTGCAACACACCCTCTTGCAACCATACTTTGTCAACCGTTCTACCCGATTGCAATGCCTCCAATACGGGATGTATCCCGTACACAAAAGCGTCTTTTTCTTTTTGTCTGAATTCCATATAAACAAGTGTCCCGCCTAGCGGCGGGACCTCTTTTCATCGTTTTGTTAAATCCCTGAACCCCGCTGTTTGTATTCAGCCGCCCAGTCCTTCTTACCCAATCGCTCACATTCCGCAGCGATGTTTTTCAAAATTTCACCGCTCATTTGTACCTCGCGAGCACCAAACATCTGGTCCTCCCACTTCACAAAATAGGTTCCGTATTGTACGCAATCTTTCACGGCCATATCGAGCACCTTTTTCGCATTTACCTCATCGCCCAATTCCAACAATATGATACCGAAATCCGCTTTATACTCTTTGCGCATAGGCATCACCTCCTCAGGAATTTCGATCAAAATATGATTCAACACCTCAACGGCACGCTTGCGGTACACCGCCAAAGAATCCTTCTCCCTCAACATGTAATCATCCACAGAGCGATACCCTTCAGGCACCGGAGCCCCTGCAACACCCACCTTGGCAATTTGTTCTTTGTATTGCTCGTAAGTCTTGATTTTGCTCAAATACGTCCTCGCCAACAACATACTCATCTGCTGCAAATCACCAGGTACATAGGCCGCCTTGTCATCCAAGAAGAAGTTCTTCTTTTCCTTCATGCCATAGTACTTGAAGTTTTTCACCAAGTTAGAATACATTTTATAATCCGCAACGCGCTGGGGCTGACGGCTGCTAGAGCCACCTTTGATCGGTACCAACTTGTACACCAAACCCTCCAACTGCAAATAATCGTTCATGTCGAAGAAATCATAACCACTCACGCTGGTGAAATAGATCGGACGTTTCCAACCCGTTTTCGCGTTTTGAGTAAGCAAATCCATGAACAACAAGTCGCCTTTTGAAATGTAAGAACCACCCAATGAATATTCGATGCGATCCACCACTGAAGCCGTATCCTTCGGAGCCACCAAACCTGAGGCAATCACCGATTTGCGATCCACTGGGAACCACACTTTTCTCGCACGGAAATAGTTGCGATCCACACCCTTTTTGTTTTCTGCCAATACCTGCTTAATGGCATCATCCAAACGAGTGATACTGCCTTCTTCAGATTGTATTTCTATACCGCCCTCGAAGCTACCCGTTTGCAAATCTTCCTTCGTTAAGCTCAATGGCAATGGCTCAGATTCGTACACCTTATCCAACAACACACTGCTATACCAATCGGTAGGCAACAAACTCTGGTTGATGATACGAACATCCGTACGAATGCCTTCCACGTTCTGCGCATACCACAAAGGATAAGTATCGTTGTCGCCATTACAGAACAACACCGCATTGGGCTCCAAATTTTCTAGGAAGTTCTTAGCCATATCAATACCAATGGTTCTACCGCTGCGATCGTGATCGTCCCAGTTTTGGTAACCCATATTCACAGGCACCAAAAGCACCGCAGCAGCTGTAGCCACCATCGCACTCTTGCCACCCAATCGCTTCTGAAGCATATCGGCCAAAGCCAATACTCCCAAGCCCACCCAAATACAGAACGTTTGGAACGAACCCACCAACGCATAGTCACGCTCACGTGGCTCGTAAGGCGGCTGGTTCATGTACACGTTGATCAATATCCCCGTGAACAAAAACAATGTCATAACCAACCAAAAATCGTATTTGCGCTTTTTCAAGTGCATCAACAATCCCAAAATCCCCAACAACAATGGCAAGAAGAAATAGGCATTCTTCGCCTTTTGGTTCTTATAATAATCGGGCATGCCATCTGATGGGCCCACCACAAAGCGATCCACAAAAGGAATCCCACTGTACCAGTTTCCATCGAATCGGGTATTGCCCATCACCGCCTGCTGGTCGTTGAACCTACCCACGAAATTCCACATGAAATATCGCAAATACATGTACCTCAACTGATAGCCAAAGAAATATTGCAAATTGTTGCCAAACGATGGCTTCTGATAATTCAAATACTGCAACTCCTGCTGCTCCTCCTCGGTTAACGTGCGTTGCTGACTCATACCCTGCAACTCATCGATGCGATTTTGCACGTCAGTCATGCCACCATAATCCCTAAATCCACGGGCGTCGTTGGGCTTGTTGCTCTTACCCATACGAGGGAACAACGTCATGTACTCTTCAGGATACGTGTAATCAAAATTGTCGCCACCTTCTTCGTAACGATCTTTGCCCTTGAAACGCTTCTTGCCAATCACCTTGTAACCACTCTCCGGTGCGTTGAAATACGGACCATACATCAATGGACGGTCGCCATATTGCTCACGGGTGATGTATCCATAAAACTTGTAAGGGTCCTCAGGGTTGTTCATGTCGATGGAAGGATTCGCCATAGAACGAACAATCACCATCGCATAGGATGAATAGCCCAACACCACAAACGAAGCAGCCATCACAATCACATTCCAATTTCTGCGGCCGGTTTTGTGCGTGAAATACAACAAGTAACCCGCCAATCCCAATATCAATATCACCGCAGCCACTGATCCGCTATAGAAGGCCTGACCAAAGTCGTTCACAAACATGCGATCCATCGTGGCCAACAACCAGGGAATACCTGGGTAAACAATCTTCATTACAAAGCCCAATGCCAATACCGATGCGCCCAATGCCATGATAATTCCATTGCGCGTTACACTGTACTTTCTGAAATAATACGCCAAGCAAACCGTTGGTATCACCAACAAGTTCAACATGTGCGTACCCAATGCCAATCCAATCAAGAAGGCAATGAAAACCATCCAACGGTCGGCACCAATATCGTCTGCAGACTTCCACCAACGCAATACAGCCCAGAACGACAAAGCCGTAAAGAACGAGCTCAATGCGTATACTTCCGATTCAACGGCGCTGAACCAAAAGCTATCGATGAACGTATTGGTTAAAGCAGCAACAGTGCCCGCACCCAACACCAACAACAACTTGTGCTGATTGTCTTCGTCTACCATGCGCTCCGCAAAATACGTGGTGATCCAAAACGTGAACATCACCGTGCCCGCACTGGCCACAGCACTCAACATATTGATCCAAAATCCCACCATTTCCGGCGATGACGCCATCAGTGAAAACAACCTGCCTATCATCAAAAACAAAGGCGCCCCAGGCGGGTGAACCACTTGCAGTTTGTACGCCGCACTGGCAAATTCACCACAGTCCCAAAGACTTACACTTTGCTCCAATGTAAGGGTGTACACGGCCAAGGCGATGACAAACATCACCCATCCCATGATGCGATTTAAACGAGAAAAAGAATTCATTATCGATTCAACTAGTTAGTTACAATTTGATTTAAAGGCGAAAATAGGGATAATAAACAATAAATTAAGCGACAGCAGGCTGAATCTTCGCGGCCGCTTCACGCAAACGTGGCAGCACATAATCCTTGCCAATCAAGGCAATCATGTCCCAAATGGGCGGACCCATGGGCGCGCCGCTCACCGCCACACGCAAAGGCTGTAAAACCTCACCCGTTTTGATGCCCGCCGTTTCACAATACTGTTTGAATGCATTTTCATACAATTCCGCCGCTGCATCCGCCGCCAATCCCTCAAACGCCTGTGCCAAACCCAAAATGTGCGTGTTCGTTTCAGCTTTCCACTTCTTGCGAACCACCTCTTGGTCGTATTCCTTGGGCGCTTCAAAGAAATAATATCCCTCTTCCACCACGTCCTTGGCAAATTGCACCTTCTCGCGCATCAACACCACAACCTGTTCCACGTATTCCTGACAAACATCGTAGCCCTTCGCTTCAATCATGGGCTTCAATATTTCGTATTGCTCATTCAATGGTTTCTGTTGCAAATATTGCTGATTGAACCACAAAGCCTTTTGCAAATCAAACTTCGCCCCGCTCTTGCTCACCCGCTCCAAACTAAATTCGGCAATGAGATCCTCCATGGAGAACATTTCCTGGTTTCCACTCGGGTGCCATCCCAACAACGCCAACATATTCGTCACCGCCTCTGGGTAATAGCCACTCTCCTTATATCCACTGCTCACCTCATTCGTTTTTGGATCCGTCCACTGCAATGGGAACACCGGGAATCCCAAACGATCGCCATCGCGCTTACTCAACTTTCCATTGCCTTCAGGCTTCAACAACAAAGGCAAATGCGCAAACTGTGGCATCACCTCTTCCCAACCCAAATAACGATATAACATCACGTGCAATGGCGCACTCGGCAACCACTCCTCACCGCGAATCACATGGCTGATACCCATCAAATAATCATCCACCACATTGGCCAAATGATACGTGGGCATGCCATCGCCCTTCAATAAAACTTTATCGTCCATCGTAGACGTATTCACAACCACCCAACCGCGAATCACATCGTGAAATCTTACCTCTTCTTTTCGAGGCAATTTGATGCGAATCACATAGTTATCGCCCCGCTCCAACCTGGCCTTCACCTCATCGGCTGGCAAAGTGAGAGAGTTTTTCATGCTCATCCTACTCACCGAATCATAAGCAGGCTGCATCTTGCTGGCTTCCAATCGCTTACGCATCTGTTCGATGTCCTCCTCCGTATCAAACGCATAATACGCATACCCCTTTTCAATCATGTCGTACGCATACTGCGCATACATTGGCTTGCGCTCGCTCTGACGGTAAGGCGCGTGCGGTCCGCCCTGCTCAATGCCCTCATCAATTTCAATACCCACCCACTTCAAACTTTCCATGATGTATTGCTCAGCACCAGGCACAAAACGATTTTGGTCTGTGTCTTCGATGCGAAGAATCATGGTCCCCCCATGCTTGCGGGCCAATAAATAGTTGTACAATGCCGTACGAACACCACCAATGTGTAGGGGGCCGGTAGGACTAGGTGCAAAACGAACGCGGACAGGTCTTTCGGTACTCATAAAATCACTGCAAAGTTAACTATCTTTGCCGTATGTCTTTGATAGAACAAATTAATGCGGGAATCATGACGGCCATGAAGGCCAAAGAACAAGATCGTTTGCGCGCCTTGAGAGGAATTAAAAGCGCATTTTTGTTGTTAAAAACCGCCGAAGGTGTGAGTGAAGTTACCGATGATATGTGCATCAAAGCCCTTCAAAAAATGGCCAAACAACGCAAAGACAGCCTCGATATTTTTGTGCAACAAGGCCGTGAAGACCTGGCCGTGATCGAACGCGCCGAATTGGCCGTGATCGAAAGTTTCTTGCCCGCACAAATGAGCGCCGAAGAAATCGAAGCCCAAGTGAAAGCCATCATCGCAGAAACAGGCGCCGCCGGCATGAAAGACCTAGGCAAAGTGATGCCCGCTGCCATGAAAGCCATGGGTGGCGTTGCCGATGGAAAACTCATCAGCGAAGCAGTAAAAAAACTGTTGGCGTAAATTATTTCTCTGGGCGATTTTAGCCCAAAATTACCATCACAGCAGCAACAAAGCCGCTGCTTCCCTCACCCGATTGTGCAACATCAGCGCAACCGCGGCCGTTTGCTTGGCAGACTCATTCATCGCTTGGACCTCTTTGCCATCGATCAAATGATGCGCTTCCAAAAAGTCTATGGCTGCCAACTTTTCATCCTCCGTGGGCCATCCCAACAACCCCGATAACTGTCCCAACTGATTGGCAGTGAGAATTTCACTCTCCCGAACACTCAACGGCAATGCGTCGTAACCAATGGTGTGCTGCATGGGTTGCGACAATTCAAACATACTGTCGCGATCAGGCAAACAATACCACGAACCACCCATTCTGCCCACCAAATTCATTTTAAACGGATCGATTTTGCCATCGTCGCCCAAAACCGAGGCCTTCACATGCATTTTCAACACCTGGGCCATAATCAGTTTCCCTGATCCACCCCCATCGCCAAACTCCTTGATATCAATCACCTTACACTCAATTTGTACCGGCGATTCGGCCACCCTGAAAGGCTTCACCAGCTCCGATGCCACCGGCGTAAAACCCGCCTTTTCAAATTCACTCACCCCATGCTCCCATGGCGCCGCCGCAACATTCATCTGCTCCACCATGGAATAACTCACCACGTTCACCACCACCTCCGGAACCGCCTTCGCATTCAAATACGTTTGCTTCGGATTGCCATCCCTCCCACTGTTGTTGGGCGAAAATACCACCACCGGCGGATTCGCACTCACCACATTGAAAAAACTGAAAGGTGCCAAATTAGGACGGCCTTCAAGATCAATGGTACTGGCAAAACAAATGGGCCTCGGACTCACGCTACCCAACAAAAACTGATGTAACTGCGGCAAAGGCGTATTCGCCGGATCAATCTCAATGTACTCGGTTTCAGTCATGGTTTTCAGTAATGGTCAATGTGTATGTATTCAAATTGATCACAAAGCGTGACCCATCTTTATTTTTTTGGTATCTAAATACTTCGCGTTGTGGGGATTTGGCTCCGTTTGCAATGGCACATTCTCCACAATCTCCAATCCATAGCCAATCAAACCCGTACGCTTTTTGGGATTGTTGCTAATCAATCGCATCTTCTTGATCCCCAAATCACGAATGATCTGAGCACCCACACCGTAATCCCTTTCGTCCATGTTGAAGCCCAATTGCAAATTCGCTTCCACCGTATCCAAACCCTGCTCCTGCAACTTATAAGCCCTCAATTTATTCAACAATCCAATGCCCCTGCCCTCCTGATTCATATACACAATCACCCCTTTTCCTTCCGATTCAATCAGTTGCATCGCCTTCTGCAATTGCTCACCACAATCACACCTGCAACTGCCAAAAATATCGCCCGTTAAACAACTGCTGTGAACCCTCACCATCACAGCATCCTCCTCCGTCCACTGGCCCTTGATCAACGCCAAATGCTCCTGCCCACTGTCTTTCTGACGGTAAGCAATCAAATCAAAATCGCCCCACTTCGTTGGCATCTGAACCGATATTTCACGCTGTATCAACGATTCATGCTTCAAGCGATAAGCAATCAAATCCTCAATCGATATGATTTTCAAACCCAACTCTTTGGCAATCACCATCAAATCTGGCAACCTCGCCATCTCCCCATCCTCTTTCAATATCTCTACGATGCAACCCGCCGGCTCAAAACCCGCCATCACCGCCAAATCCACCGCCGCTTCGGTATGACCCGCCCTGCGCAACACCCCGCCACTCTTTGCAATCAAAGGAAAAATATGACCCGGCTTACCCAACTCCTCCGCCCGAATATTGGGATCAATCAATGCCTGAATGGTTTTGCTTCTGTCCGATGCGCTAATCCCCGTTGTGCAACCATGTCCCAACAGATCCACACTCACCGTAAACGCCGTTTCATGGGTGGCCGTGTTCTTGTTCACCATCATCTCAATGCCCAACGCCTGACAGCGTTCCTCCAACATCGGAACACAAATCAATCCGCGGCCTTTCGTTGCCATGAAATTCACCAATTCGGGCGTCATGTTTCGTGCAGCCGTGAGAAAATCGCCCTCGTTCTCCCGATTTTCATCGTCAACCACTACCACAACCCTTCCCGCCTTGATTTCAGCAATGGCTTCTTCGATTGTATTCAGTCTAACCGACATATTTTCTGGGTTACTTTCATTGGGATTCAACATGCGTTTACAAATTTATGGAGGATTGTGTCTTCAAAACAATTAGAATCCGTGAATGTTATTTTAATATTGAATTAACATTCATGCTACCCCTCAAAAACGATATCAAAAACCTATGCTTGGCCCATGTTGATGCGATGATCCACGAGTACGAAAGTACCGTATCGGAACTCCAAAAAGGCATGTTTGAAGAAACCAAAAGTTCTGCTGGCGACAAATACGAAACATCTCGAACCCAATTTCAAAGAGAAATCGAACGCCTCAAAACCCAAATTTCACAAGTCAATACCACCAAAGCCATATTGCTATCGCTCAACAATACCCCCTCCATTACAGTGGGCGAAGGGTCTCTGCTCTCGGTAACGGTGAACGCAAATCCGTTGAACATCTACATCGCAGCAGCTTTGGGCGTCATGAAATACAACAACATGCCCTTTCAAGTGATTAGCATCCAATCACCACTGGGCGCCGCGTTGCGCGGACACAAAACGGGCGACAGCATCACATTCAATCAGAAGAAATACACCATCACGGAGCTGGCCTAATCGCCAATCCGTTTCAATTAAGATTCCAGTAAATCGCGCAGTGCCGCCTCTACTTTATCGGCATTCGGCAACATCACCGCTTCCATAGCAGCATTCAAAGGCACCGCAGGCACATCGGCACTTCCCATGGTTTTGATGGGCGCATCCAAATACCTGAAACACACTTGCGATATTCTGCCCGCCAAAGCCTCAGCAAAACTGTTTCTTAGCGTTTCCTCCGTTAAAATCAACACCTTTCCGTGCTTTTTGGTTAACGATACGATGGCTTCTTCGTCGTAAGGCGCCAACGTCCGCAAATCCAACACCTCCACCTGTCCGGGAAGATTTTTTGCGGCATTCATCGCCCAATAAACACCCATACCATAAGTAACAACACCCACAGATTCCCCGCGATCCACCGCCTCTTCGCTAGATTGCAACGCCACCCTGGCTTTACCAAAGGGCACCAAATAATCCTCATCGGGCTCCACCGTTTTGGCGGCATCTGTTCCCGGAACCTTGCTCCAGTACAAACCTTTGTGCTCAAACATCACCACCGGATTGGGGTCGTAATAGGCCGATTTCATCAAACCTTTCATGTCCGCCGCATTGCTCGGATAAGCGATTTTGATTCCCTTGATGGGCAACAACGAACTCTCCACCGTACCACTGTGGTAAGGTCCACCCCCGCCATAAGCGCCCGTTGGAACACGAATCACGCTGGCAACTGGGAATTTCCCCATACTCAAATAAGTACTCTTGCTCAGCTCCGTCACCAACTGATTTACGCCGGGCCAGATATAATCAGCAAATTGAATTTCTACAATCGGTTTTGCACCCACCGCACTCATTCCCGCCGTACTTCCAACGATGTATGCCTCTTGGATGGGCGTATTAAACACCCGATTCTTCCCATATTTATCCGCCAAAGTAGCCGCTTCCCTGAAAACACCACCCAGTCGATGCCCAACGTCTTGTCCGTACAACAACGCCTCAGGGTGCTTTCTCAAAATCTCATCCACCGCATGCAATGCCGCATCCACCATCATCACCACTTCAGCGCCTTCGGGCGATCGCTCGCCGGTCTCATCAACTACATCGGTTGGCGCCAAAATATGATCCATTAAGGTTTCTGGCTTTGGATCTTCCGCCGCTTTTGCCTTTTCGAAATCATTAAAAACCCTTTGCTCAGCCGCCAAACGAACCACTTCCAAAGACTCCTCCGTTTCTCCCAAGGTTAACAACAACTCCTTCATCCGCGGCAATGGATCCAAACGCATTTGCTTCTCCAAATCGTCTCTATACCACTCACTGCGAACACCGCTGGTGTGATGGCCCAACAAAGGCACCTTCACATGCACCAACATCGGAGCCCGCTCATTTCTCACATATTCAATGGCCTTGGCCATTTCATCGTAACATTGTACAAAATCACTGCCGTTGATTCTCACCCTGCGCATGCCCTTGAATCCCAAAGCATAATCAAACGCATCCATCGCTCGCATCTCATCGCCACTGGCCGATATACCCCAATCGTTGTCCTGTATCAAATACAAAATGGGCAACTTGTGCAATACCGCCATCTGAAACGCCTCGGCAACCTCCCCCTCAGTCACAGAACCATCGCCCAAAGAACACAACACAATGGGTTTTTCAGCGCTGGTAATCAAATCCTGACTTTCCAAATATTTGATGCCATGCGCCGCACCCGTAGCCGGAATGGTTTGCATCCCAGTAGCAGAACTTTGGTGTGGCATTTTTACCACATCCGCGCGGTTCAACGAAGGGTGTGAATAGTATGTCCGTCCACCACTGAAGGGATCCTCCGCCTTCGCCAACAACTGCAACATCAACTCATAAGGCTGCATGCCCATCGCCAACAACATCGATTCGTCGCGATAATATGGATATGCATAATCAATGGTTTTTAAGTGCATTGAGGTGGCAATCTGTATCGCCTCATGTCCCTTAGAAGTGCTGTGAACGTACTTCGTAATTGAACGATTTTCCTCGTAAATGCTGGCCATCGCACGGGCTGTACCAATCAACTCCCAAGCCTTCAGCAGTGTTTCCTTACCTACCATAATATAGTGCAAGTTTACGCAAAATTCACCGCTAGTTATTGGTAGTTTCATGCATTTTGTATTGAGATTTTGAAAACTTTCCTATCTTGCAACCCATTGACAAGCAATTATTGCCTATGAAATCACGCTTATTACTTGGAATTGTCCTGTTTTTTTCGTATATTCAACTGAGTGCGCAGGGGGTAACCAAAGACACCACCGCACCCAATAACACCGAGAAAATAGGTGAAGTTACCATCAAACAAAATCGCCTCAAAGAGAAGCTCAAAGAATCGCCCCTCACTGTGGAAAGTATGGGCGCACAGAGCATTCGCGAAACACCAGCCTCCGATTTTTACGAAGCCCTCGGCCACCTAAAAGGGGTTGACGTGACCAGCGCCAGCCTCGGTTTCAGAATTGTAAACACCCGCGGCTTCAATAGTACCAGCCCAGTAAGAACGCTGCAAGTCATCGATGGGGTGGATAACCAATCGCCCGGTCTCAACTTCTCCCTTGGCAACTTCCTCGGCGCCAGCGAACTCGACGTTATCAACCAAGAAATCGTAGTGGGTGCCTCCAGTGCCTATTACGGCCCCGGTGCCTTCAATGGTGTGATCTCAATGACCACCAAAGACCCCTTCAAATACCAAGGACTGCAAGTAAAACAAAAAGTGGGCGAGCGCAGACTCACCGAAACCGCTGTGAGATTTGCCAAAGCCTTTGGAAAAGCCGGACAAGAAAAGTGGGCGATGAAAGCCAACCTATTTTACATGCAAGCCTACGATTGGGAAGCCGATAACATGGATGCCGTAAAATCAGGCTCAGCCCTAGACAGCGTCAACAATTTCTTCAACCCCGGCGGCTACGATGCCGTGAATCGCTACGGAGATGAAATTCTCAGACCCGGCGAAAACGATGCCACCGCCCGATCCCAAAAATGGGATTACCCCGGTTTGATGCGGTTCCACCGACAAGGCTATGAAGAAAAAGACATCGTAGATTACAATACCTACAACTTCAAAACTTCCTTCATGACCGCCTACAGGCCCAAGCCCACCGGGATGCGTCAGTTCGAATACCAAGTCAATTACGGCATGGGCACCACCGTGTATCAAGGCGATAACCGCTACAGCCTGCGCGATATCAAGTTTTTACAAAATCGATTGGAGTACAAAGACAAAAACGGATTCCTGCGTGTATACGCTACCCACGAAGACGCGGGTAGAACTTACGACGCTGTTTTCACGGCCTTGCTCATGCAAAAAGCGGCCAAACGCGACGATTTGTGGGGCGGTGATTACTACTCACTCTGGAAAAGTCAGTTCGTACCCAAATTGAAAAAACTTCCCGGCTACCCAACCGGAGATTGGTTTTCAAACCCAAATTGGTTCACTGAACTCGATGCCCTAATGGCAAACAACCAA
>CANHGC010000015.1 GCA_947460045.1 Bacteroidota bacterium
CCTGCGTAACCATTCCCTTGCTCGTCATAGGTACCCGTACAACCAAAGTTGTCTGCTCTAGATCCCGTGTAGGTGCTAAAAACCAAGATGGGGTCAATCACCAAGGTTTTGGTGCGGGTTGAAGGCAAATTCACAAATCGAAACCCCATTGAGAGGTCTAGTTGTTCAGAATTACTTCGTTCGATTTGATTCAGATCAAGTTGATAGCTTACTTCTGGCGCAGTTGAATTTTTCACTGAGGAACCATCCGCATTTGTCCAATAAACGGAAGGAATGGATTCAACCCATTCATACCACTGTGTCTTTAGTCGACATTTTTGATTGGGCAATGGCTGGATATTTGTCTGTCCTCTGTATTTCCACTGCAATTTCTGCAAATCAGCCTGCGGCGCAACTATCCAATTGTATTTGATTGTACCATTGTAGGATTTTACCTCTAAGTCAATGCCTGGCCATACATTTTGAATTGTGATTCCGGAAAATTTCTTTACGCCAGTTATGGGTTTTGTTTGTTTTCCTCGATAGAAATTGTAATACTCTGTGGACTGATTTCCTGTGCCGATTACCAACATGTTTGGGTTGCAATTCAAGAAATCAATAAACACTGCTTGCGTGTTGATTTTTAGGTTTTGTATGGTTCTTTCATGCAGTAACTCAGCTGCCAAGGTATCCAAAAAGTTAAAAACAAACCCTTGTCTGGTAATCCAAAAATCTCCAACGTTTAGTTGGGCTTTTGCCAAAACTTGATTAGACCATTGGCCATTATTGATAAAAAAGACGGGATCTTCTTGCTGAGCATCGGATTTTGCATCGATTGAGCCAACCAATGAAAACATCATCAAATTCAAAAAAAACAACTTCAATGCCTTTTTGAAGGCAACATGTACGCGGCATGGATTGAAGTTTAAATTCAAAAGAATTGATTTATAGCAAAAATCGGTGATTTCGTTGATGAATTTACATTTAGTTCGACGAATAGACAATAAGTTGATGCGAATTGATGCCTATGTACTTTGTACCTTTGCAAGAATGAGTGACAAAAAACTGCGCATTTTATTCTTTGGAACACCTGATTTTGCTGCAACTTCGTTAATTGCAATGGTTAAAAAAGGGTTTGATGTGGTGGGCGTTGTTACCGCAGTTGATAAACCCGCTGGTAGAGGCCAGAAAATCCAAGAAAGCGCAGTGAAAACAGTGGCTTTGTCTTTGGGATTGCCTGTATTTCAACCCACCAATTTAAAATCCGATGGATTTTATCAATCTATGTGCGATTTACGCATCGACTTGGGTGTGGTTATTGCATTTAGAATGTTACCAGAGCGAATATGGAGTTTACCTCGATTGGGTACAATCAATTTACACGGATCATTGCTTCCACAATATCGGGGTGCGGCGCCAATACATCATGCTGTTATCAATGGAGAATCAAAAACGGGGGTAACTACATTTTTTTTGAAACACGAAATTGATACAGGCGATATCATTTCGAGCGATACCTTATTGATAGGTGAAGATGAAACTGTGGGGGAATTGCATGACAGAATGATGATTGTGGGTGCCGAGTTGATGGTAAATACTTTAGAACTCATCGAGAACGACAAACAAAGTTCAATGCCCCAGATCTATGATTCAACGTTGAAAATGGCGCCTAAATTGAATAGGGCTTTTTGCAAATTGGACTTGGGCATGGATCTACAAAGTTTCCATAACAAAGTGCGCGGCCTATCGCCCGTACCCTGCGCATGGATTGAAACTCAATTTGGTGATATGAAAATCTATCGCGGCATGAAGCACGATGTGAAAATCCCATCCCTCGAGAAAATCTTTATCCATAACAAAAAACTCTGGATTGATTTGATTGATGGCACCTACGAAATTTTGGAACTTCGGTTACCGGGAAAACCCAAAATGGCATCGCGAGATTTCGTGAATGGACTGAAAAATTAATTTTTTATGTCGTTTGTTGGGTAAAAATTTGCATTTACCAAGTTTATTGTATTCATTTACGGTTGAAATACATAAACAAACGCCTATAAGTCAAAAAATACTCAACTAAAATCTTGCTTTATTAAAACAACATTTTAACCTGCAAGGAGGGTATTATGACTACACCATTGATCACAGACGGCGTGCTGATTAAGCGTTACCTAGAAGGCAACAACGCAGCATTCGAAACATTGTTAAAGCGACACAGGACTAGGATTCTTTCTAGTATTTACTTGCTTGTTAACGATCGTTACTTGGCAGAAGATATTTTCCAGGAAACCTTTATTAAGGTAATTCACAGCATTCAGAATGGTAAATACAACCATGAAGACAAGTTTCTTCCATGGGCGTTGAGAATCGCAAGAAACATGAGTATCGATTCTATTCGCTCCAGAAAAAGAATGCCCGTTGTGGTTGACACTGAAGGCCGTGATGTTTTTGACGCAATGGGGATCAGTGTTAGTAGCCAAGAGGATGAACGTGTTGCCAAAGACGAGATCGAAATTCTAAAGCATTGGATTTGGGAACTGCCCGAAGATCAACGCGAAGTATTGATTTTGAGGCAGTATGCAGACTTGAGCTTCAAAGAAATCGCAGCCTTAACAGACACAAACATCAATACTTGTATCGGTAGAATGCACTACGCAATTCTCAATTTGAGAAAAAAGATGCAAAAAAGTGTAGTCCGGGTAAAATAAACTGATTTAGGGTGCGTTATATGTTTGTTGTTAATTCAAACAATATGACGAAACCACTATCACACTCAGATTTACTGTTATATTATTACGGCGAGGCTGATGCTGAAACTACAGCATATATTCAGTCGAACATTGCTGAGTACCCTGAGTGGTCGGTGTATTTGAATGAATTATACGAAGCCACTTCAGATTTGGATCAGCTCATGATCTCTCCCATGAATACAACTTTGGCAATTATTCTGGAAGAAAGCGATTCCAAGCTGTATCATTCTATTTGATACAACAACTTTCAGCGAGATTGGTTAATTTCGCGTGATGCAAACCATTCCCAAATTAGATTTATCGCATTTCACAAATGGCTCCGAATTGGAGAAAAGTCAGTTTGTTTCCGATTTGGGCCATGCCTATGAGGAAATCGGTTTTGTAGCGATTAGAAATCACGGTATTCCACAATCCATTCTAACTGAATTATATCGGGAAGTAAAAACATTCTTTGAACTACCTACTGAAATCAAGCTACGCTACGATGATACTGACGGTGGCGGGCAACGTGGTTATACAGGATTCGGAAAAGAGCACGCCAAAGATAGAAATGCGGGTGATTTGAAAGAGTTTTGGCATTTCGGTCAGTATACCGAAGGTGCAACCATCGATGTCCCCTCCTATCCTCCCAATAAAATCGTGGAAGAATTATCTGGGTTCAATCAGGCTGGAGAAAACATTTATAAGGCTTTGGAGCAAACTGGCATTGAAATGTTGCGGGCGATTGCGATACATTTAGATCTGGAAGAAAGTTATTTTGACGAACAAGTCACTCACGGAAATAGTATTTTAAGGGCGATTCATTA
Organism: Bacteroidota bacterium; assembly: GCA_947460045.1. Classification (GTDB taxonomy): domain Bacteria; phylum Bacteroidota; class Bacteroidia; order NS11-12g; family UBA955; genus UBA955. Next base: position 3,533 of record CANHGC010000015.1, read on the forward strand.
TCCGCCCATCGTATCGGATCCTCAGGATGCCATCCGCGCGGGTGAGCATGAAGACATCAATTTGATTACATTGTTGGTTGGTGCGAGTGCCGATGGTTTGGAGGTTTTGAACAAAAATGGTGAGTGGATTGGTGTAACAGAGGTGGAAGATCACATTGTGGTGAACGTTGGGGATATGTTACAGCGATTAACAAACGACCAATTGAAGAGCACAACGCACCGGGTTATTAATCCGCCGAAAGAACAATGGGCCAATCCGAGGTATAGCATACCCTTTTTCTTACATCCAAGACCAGAAGTAAGGCTGGATTGCTTGCCTCAATGTGTGAATGAAAACAACCCCAAGAAATACGAGGATTGTTCAGCGATGGAATTCTTGCTTCAGCGTTTGCGCGAGATTGGCCTAATAAAATAAGGCCCTTATAAAAACAGATTTTTCAATTCCTGGGCATCACCTGGTTTCATTTTACCCGCCAAGATCAAACGCACTTGTCGTCTGCGCAGTGCACCATCAAACTTTTCCATTTCGATGTCTGTTTCAGGCACCAAGGTAGGCACGGGAATGGGTCTGTGTCGTGAATCTAATGCCACAAAAGTGTAATAGGCTTCATTGGATTTTACTTTTTCGCCTTGCGGGAGATTCTCAGCAAACACTTCAATAAATACCTCCATGCTAGAATTAAATGCTCTAGTTACATAGGCTTTTAAAGTTACTACATCGCCCAGTCGAATACTCTCTTTGAATGAGACACTGTCAACGGCGGCTGTTACAACGATGTTATTGCTATGTTTTTGCGCTGCGATTGCTGCGCAGATATCCATCCAATGCAACAATCTACCACCCATTAAATTATTGAGTGTATTTGTATCGTTGGGAAGTACCAATTCATTCATCAGTGTGAATGACTGCGAGGGATGTTTTTCTGTGGCCATGATGGATTTGATGCAAAAATAAAAAAGGGGAAGTTACCTTCCCCTTTTTTGTATAGATTAAATTTAAAATTTAGGCTTGACCATGAACAGAAACAAAACTTCTGCCCTCTCTGCTCTTGCGGAAAACAACAACACCATCTGACAAAGCAAACAAAGTGTGATCTTTTCCAATACCTACATTCACATCAGCATGGTGTTTGGTTCCACGTTGGCGAACAATGATATTTCCTGCTTTCACAGCTTGACCTCCGAAGATTTTTACTCCAAGGCGTTTACTGTGAGACTCTCTACCGTTTTTAGTGCTACCCGCACCTTTTTTGTGTGCCATGTTGTATACCTATTTAAGATTTGATGCTTTCGATTTTTAACAATGTGAGGTAATGACGGAAACCGTTCATTTTTTGGTAACCTTTTCTGCGTTTTTTCTTGAAAACCAATACTTTGTCACCTTTTCCGTGCTCTTTTACTGTAGCAGTAACAGAGGCACCAGCAACTGTGGGAGCTCCCACTTTGATTTTCTCGCCGCCTACCAATAATACTTTACTAAACTCAATGGTAGAGCCTGCTTCTGCTTGTAGGCGATTGACAACAAGATGCTTGTTCTCTTCTACCCTGTATTGCCTTCCGGCTATTTCAACAATGGCGTACATAATCCGTGATTTGGGCTGCAAATATAGCAAAATTCAACAAACACAACAAGCAATATTACTTTTTTTACGATAAAAATTACCCGAAGGCTCCTGCGTCAACATTCCGTTTCATTTATTAGACACCCCAAAATTTGGTGGCTAACTGTTAGAATCATTCAGCCAAATTTGTGTCATTCATGAAAAGAGTAATTGTAATCGGCTTATTCCTTGGTTTGTCAACGCATTTGCTAGCCCAACCAGGCAGAGGGGGAATTGATAATTCATCCAAACAAGTAACTACAAAATTTGAACCTAAGTTGATACCGGCTTCCAAATTGCTCCTAGACCCCATTGTCCCAAGGTCTGAAAATCCAAAAATCAATGTAAAGTTTGAAACCCCAGAATTTGCGTGGAACACCCGTAAAATAACCCGCCCTGTTCAACCTGAAAAATTAAAGGATCGGGTTTCGGATTCAATTTACCTAAGCAATTATGCTCGGTTGGGCGGTGGCAACTTGGGCCATGCTTTGGGAGAGATATACCTCAGCAACAAACCCAATGCAAATTACAGTTACAATTTCAGTGGTTTACATTTAAGCGCAGACCCGGCGGGTGAAGCAAACAAGTACCGTGAGTTTTCTACCAATCGATTTCAATTGCAGGGTGCCAAATACTACCAGAACAGTGGCTTGGAAACCAAGGTGTTCTACAACAGAGATAAGGTGAACTTTTTTGGCAAAGACAGCGCCTATGAAAACCCTGCCGTTATTAATTTGGGTAGAATTACTCAACATTTCGGATTGGCCGTGGATTACGATTTCATTGGTACTGGAAAAAAGCCAAGTTTCAGAATGGGTTTAGGCGCTCAATCATTCAATAGTAACATGAATCAGAAAGAGCAAGAATTGAATGGGTTCATCAACATCAAACAGAATGTGAAAAACACCAAATTGGGATTGGATTTGAGTTCGAATTACATCGATATGGTGCAAGACACCAATTACTTGAAATACCAAGGCAAGTCGCACAACAAGCAGCTATTTGTAGATGCATTTCCATACGTGCAATTCAAACACGCCCCCACCCAACTCAATGTGAAAGTGGGTGCAATTACCACCTACAACATTGCTACCATTGATTCAATGCCTGGTAAGAACAACTTTAAAATCAATCCATTTGTTCAGTTCGAAAAGACACTGACGGGGTTAAATTTGAATTTATATGGCGGTTTGGATGGTGGTTTAAAGAAAAACAGTTTCCGCAGATTGAATGCTACCATGCCCTTTTTAAGCGATTCTATTTCTGTCAAAAACTCCTATGAATCAGTAAATATCTATGTGGGTATCAAGGGCAAGATCACTCAAAATGCCGAATTCGCTTTGGATATGGGCGGAAATAATAGCTCTGATTTTGGATTGGTGGTATCCAACAACGATAGTTTGGGCAGTTTGAACTACAAGTACGTGGACAATATCAACAGCGTTTATTTCAGAACTTTTGTGAAATATCACATCGGGGAGCAGTTGAACGTATCTGCACATGCTAAAGTGACCAATTATACCGTGGATGCAAACTCATATGCTTGGCATTTACCTGGCTTTGTCTATGGCGCCACTGCGAAATACAACTTGGGAAAAAACATTGAGTTGGTTGCTGGATTTGATGGTGTTACTAAGCGATACAATCAGGTTGTAGTGAATGGAAAAGAACAATCAAAAGAAATCCCTGGCTTTATGGACTTGCATGCTCGAATTGATTATCGCATTAGCGGTAAAGGCCGATTGTGGTTTCAAGGAAGCAATTTGCTCAACAATCAATACCAACAATGGTATGGCTACCGCAACTATGGCTTAACATTGATGGGTGGTTTGGCTATTTCTTTGATGTAAGCAAAGAATCTTAAAAAAGATGTAATATTGTAATATGAATGCAAAACACATTGAATTGGCAGTTACACGTGTACTTTACAAACACGAGTGTGCTGTAATTCCTGGGTTTGGCGCTTTCATACTCCGAAAAAACTATGGGATGGCGAACCCCTTTTCAGGGCAGTTAAAACCATCATCCCATTCGATTTTTTTCAACACGAATATCACGGAAGACGATGGATTTGTAGCCAACGAACTACGAGAAACCTTGGGTTTTAACTTCAAACAAGCTGGCGAGTTATTGGCAGATTTCTGTTTGCAAATCAATACCATCGTACAGCATACATCTACAGTACCTTTTGGACAATTGGGGAATTTCCACATCAATCCCAAAGGGGAATTGTTCTTTTTGGCCGATGCCAATTTGAATTTAAGCAAGGAAACTTTTGGATTGCCTGCGATTACATGGGAATGGAAATCGACTCAAATTGATATACAAAAATCAGATTTGGTTACGTCAAATCAACCGGTAATCGTAACTCCCCCATATCAAACAGAAGCCATTGAAACGGAGTCTCTCATTGATGGGACTACATCCAATCATTCAATTGATGAACATACCGTAAACGAATTACAGAATCACAGTGATTTTACCATCACCAAACGGAGTCAACCATTGTTATGGAGAGCCGCAGCTGCGTTTGCGATTATTAGTATTGGTGCAGGTGTATTGATGACAGTGGCTCAAATTTGGTCGGTTTCATCGGGTACCGATTTGGCCTCACTACTTCCGCAAGATTCGCAAGTGAACCAAAAAAACATCGTAACGAAAGCAGATCCTATAAATGTGAGTATTGTGCAAGAGCCCTTGAATCTCAATGGAACTCAGCCCATCAAACACGTTTTGGATTATGGAATTGGTATTAATGGTATTGATTCGCAGTATTCATCACTGAATGATCAACCGGGAAAGTTCATTGTTACAGGTGGCGCATATATTACCACTGAATTGGCAAAAAGAGAGTGCTTCTTATGGCAAAAATTGGGCATCGATGCTTGTGTTGTACCTGTTAAGAAAAGTAGTTTAACAAAAGTGATTTTGGGACGGTTTGAAGACGAAAAAACTGCCTCCGCTTTTGCTGAATCGATAAAAATTATGCCAACTGGTACATTATCTGTATCGGATGTGGCGTTAGATTGGAAATAATCCCATGGCGCATTATCAAATTGAAGAAAACCTAAGTACAACCACAAACCAAAAGATTGTGTCGTGGCTAATTAGCTTGGTAGCATCTGCTATCATCCTATTTATTTTGTGGTTTGTACATATTTCGATACCAAATCCTCCATTTGAAAATAAAAAAGGGGCTTTGATTTTGGATTTTGGTATGGTCGAAGAAACCAGTGCCGGAAGACCTACCGATGGTGGTCCTTCTCCTACTGCACCGAAATTGGGTGGCGACCCTTCCCAAGGACCATCGAACAATCAACCTCAAAGTGGTGGTGTGGGTCCGGTAGTGACGAGTGAAGCCCAAAGTCAATCACCGTCTCTTCCCCCAATAGACCCTCCTAGTTCTGATCGCCCAGCCTCAGACAATCCCAAAATCAAGGTGGATTTCTCTAAAATTGGCAAGCGTGGTGGAAAAGGTGGCGAAGGAGATCCAAATGGAGTGAAGAACGGTATTGGTAGCACCGGATCTGGCAAAGGTGGCAATAATGGCGGTGTAACTGGAAACTATGGCGACCGTGTAACCGGAAACAAGGGTGGTGCAAATTTTAGTGCAAAATTCACCAAATACAGTATGTCGTCTGATTTTGATAACCCAGCCACGGATGCTTATGGAAAAATCATCGCGCGTGTACGTGTGGAATGTAACGGCACCTACCGGGTAGTTGAGTGGAACGTGAGTGGAACTACATGGAATGGGTCCGATGAGGACATGATTTCGACTTTTAACAAATTCCTAAAACGTTCTCAATTTGAAAAGAATGGCGAAGGTTGTGGCGAAAGTGCATTGGTAACCTTGGACGTTAAAAAGACTTATTAAGATGTCGGGGTTTACCTCGTATAACGAAACGCTGAAATTCATGTTTCAGCAATTGCCAATGTTCCAAAACATTGGAAAAGATGCCTTTAAAAAGGATCTAACAAATACCTTGGCATTATTAGACGCCATAGGCAATCCTCATTTGAATCAAAAATGGATTCACGTTGCGGGTACAAACGGCAAGGGTTCGGTGAGTTCTATGTTGGCAGCGATGCTTACTGCGCATGGCTATAAAACAGGGTTATACACTTCGCCCCATTTGATTGACTTTAGAGAACGAATTCGGATCAACGGAATATGTATCTCAGAGTCTACCGTGATTGAATTCATCAATCTCATTTATGATAAAATCATGGATTTGCAACCCTCATTTTTTGAAATCACGGTGGCGTTGGCATTCTATCATTTTGATAAAGAGCAAATCGACATTGGCGTCATCGAAGTGGGATTGGGTGGCAGGTTAGACAGCACCAATGTAATTACCCCTATCCTATCTGTTATCACGAACATTGGATGGGATCACATGGATATGTTGGGCAATACGTTAACGGCCATCGCCAGTGAAAAAGGTGGAATCATCAAATCTAAAATTCCTGTGGCGATTGGTCCAATGGAAGAGGAACCCTGGACGGTCCTGAAGAATATCGCAACTGAAAAGAGTGCTAAAATCTACCACGACATGGCTGTGGACCAAGGATTTGAACGATCATTGTCATTGAAAGGCGACTATCAAAAAGAGAATATTCAAACCTTCACTTGTGCGATTGAAGCATTGAAAGATTTATGGTTTCCATTAAAGAGATCGAAAATACTTGAAGGGCTTGAAAATGTGTCTCAGTTAACGGGTTTAAGAGGTAGATGGGAAATATTACAAGACGAACCATTCGCCGTAGCAGATACTGCTCACAATGAGCCTGGAGTGAAGTTTACAATGAATCAATTTGTGAGTTTGTGGCACAAAAAACAATCAGACTTATTTGATTTTTATCGCTCACAAAATGATGTGGTTCCGGAAATGCCCAAAATGCATGTGATATGGGGAATGGTAAGTGACAAAGACCGTGGTAAAATATTGACATTGTTGCCAAAGGAGGCACAATACTATTTTTGCAAACCGGATGTTGTTCGGGGTTTTGATGCGAATTTACTGAGTAAGGAAGCTGAAGGTTTTGGATTGGCGGGTGAAAGTTATAGCGATGTTTTGTCGGCCTATAACGCAGCGTTGAATCAAGCCAAGCCTCAAGATTTGATTTATGTTGGAGGAAGCACCTTTGTTGTGGGTGATTTATTGAAGTCACTAGATAATTAGGAAATATTCTTATTGGTTTGCCAAATCCGTATTGTGAATGGCGAATTAGTGAGAACAAAAAAGGGGGCCAATGGCCCCCTTTTTTGTTCTCATTGAAGAAAATTATCTCACTCCATTCATCATCTTCAAAAGTCTAGAACTCAAGAAGAATAGAACAATAGATGCAGCACCGGCCATGATCACGAACAACATAAAGAAGTCGTACAAGGTTTCAATCTTTACGAAGAAGGTTGGTTTCTCAGGCTTCAAATTCCAAGTCTGCAAACGCTCTTCTTTGGTGGCCTTTTTCACTCCATCTACATTGGTTACCACGTCTACAGAATCATGTGTAATCAAAGTAGTATCGTTCAATAACAAGGCACGATCAAAGTACTTGTTGTTTGATTTGATCACTTTCAAATGGAACACCGAAATTTTGCTCGTTACGGCAGCCGCAGCTACTTTGTTGTGCATCGGACAAGTTCCACTGCTCATGCATGAATCTGTACATACATGTTTAGAGTTATCAGCAGCGGCAACAGTATTCATGGTCAAAGCAACCATAGAATCCGTTTCAGTATCTGCAGCCTTCACCGTTTTTGCAGTGGCTGTTGCCAAAGAATAAGTGCCTTTGGGATCAGCTTTCCATACATTGGTATCTAGCATATTGCTGTTGAAAGTTGCCATTACAGAAGCATCGGCTTTGGCTGAATAACGCTTCTCCATTTTCACTTCTTCCGGATAATAGGCACTCAATGTACCTGCAAATTTGTTGGCTGCAGCGGTAGACAAGAACCACACACCCATCAACAACGAAGCCAATTTTACTGGGGCCAATTTGTTCACCATTGACAAGCCAATTGGCGACAAACACAATTCACCGAAGGTGTGAATGGTATACAACGACACCAACCATGCCATGCTCAATTTAGTGCTAGGATCGATGCCTTTCACACCGAACGCGATTACGAGATAACCCATGGCCAACAAGAACAAGCCCAACGCTTGTTTAAATGGCGATGCGGGTTCCATGTTTTTCTTACCCAACCATCCCCACAACCACACAAACAACGGTGCAAAAATCACAATGGCCACTGCGTTGATACTCTGGAAATATGAAGTTGGTATGGTTGTTCCAAAAATCTCACGATTGGTCTGTTCTTCTGCGAAATAGGTCAATGAAGCTCCAGCCTGCTCAAATGCAGCCCAGAAGAAGATCACGAAGAACGCCGCAATATAGATTACCCATATTCTTTGACGCTCAATCTTATCCAAGGTTGGATCGGTTATGATATATCCCGGTGCAGCAATGGTAAGGGCGAAAATGAAAGAACCAATCCAATCCATTTCTGCTTGGAAATGGAACAGATAGAGTAACCCACCAAAAACAGCAGCCCAAATACCCATTGCGCTATAGTTTATAGGCGCAGCAACTTCAGTTTCTGATTTCACTTGACGGGCAGAGTTTGGTTTTTCACCAATTTGCTCACCAGTTGGTGTTACCAGGTATTTGTTTTTCAAAGTGATGAAAAGAATCAAGCTAACAATCATACCTACACATGCTGCCATGAATCCCCAACGGAAATCTGCAGCATTGCCTGTATCGCCCAAATATCCACACAACAAAGGCGCGATGAAAGCACCTAAGTTGATACCCATGTAGAATATCGTAAAGGCTGAATCCACTCGCTTATCGCCTGCTTCATACAGCTGTCCCACCATCGTAGAAATGTTTGGTTTGAAGAATCCGTTACCGATAATCAAAAAGCCTAAGC
>CANHGC010000016.1 GCA_947460045.1 Bacteroidota bacterium
AAAAAAAGAGCCGGGCTTGCCCGGCTCTTTTTTTGCTTTAAGATTTAGTACGACATTTGCAGTACACACCACATGAACGTAAAATTCGCAATGGCTATTGGGGTAGTACTCTTTTGGGGAAATGCCCAAGCCCAAACATTTCACGGTATTCAAAATAGCAATTTCGCAGGCGTTCATACCGTGTATAGCAACCCAGCGCTATTGACATCCATGGCCTATAAACGCCATGCCAACGTATCTACCATAGGGTTTGAGGTGAGTAACAATATGTTCTCATTAACGGCGCCATTTACTTTGTGGCAAGCCATTACGGGCAATGTTGCCGCCGAATATCAGAATAGCAAAGGTCAGGTGCAATGGCGTTCAGAATATTTGAAAACCAAGGATGTAGGCACAGATGGATGGGCCACTGTTGGTTTGGAATGGCGCGGTCCATCGTATGCAAACCGTTTGGGTAAGCGATTCGTGTGGGCTTCTCACAGCAGAACAAGATCCAGCTTGATGCTCAAAAACATATCCAACGGAACACTGTCCTACGCCAAAGTACTGTTCGATAGCGCCCAAGGTGGATCCAAATTTGGATTGAATCAACTGTCGCCATATCCAATCAATTTTCAAGCCAATGCCTATCAAGAAATTGGTGCATCATTGGCCTTTGCCATTGTTGATGCTAAAAAATTGAAGATTTCTGTAGGCGCTACGGCCAAATATTTGATGGGATTGGGGCATGTGTCTTTGATTTCCGATGGGATTCAACTCAAAACCTATGGCAGAGATTCTGTTTCAATCATTCAAAGCAATGCCCAAATTTCATATTCCGAATCTCAAGTGCTACAGCGTATGTTACGCGGAATCATCGTGGGCGGTTTGCCTTCGTTCAGAAACATTTTGGGCAATGGATTGGGGTTTGATTTTGGGGTGTCGGTAGAAGGTGGTAAAGGCAGTACATCGGCTCAAATCAAAGAGAGGTGGTTGGGCGATCCCAAAGCCAGGAATTACAATTGGAGATTGGCGGCATCTGTTTTAGACTGGGGACAAGTATCATACGGAAACAATGTAAAATCGTTTTCAATCAGCAATTCCACGCCGGTTACACTTAAAACCGATAGCGCGTTTTTTGGTGCTTTTGCGCAAGGCAGTGCCGAAGGATTTCAGTATTTGGAAACCTTCGCCAAGAGCAATTTGAACTATTCAGCCAACGCACAATCGCAAAAAGTGTTATTGCCTACCCAAATACAATTGCAGGGCGATTTGCGGTTGAAAGCGGGTTTTTACGCAGCGTTTCAATGGCAGCAATCATTGGTATCAGCAAAAATTGCGGGTTTTAGACAACCCTCGTCCATTGTGGTTGTTCCAAGGTTTGAAAGTAAGTGGTTGGAAGTCTCTATGCCTGTGGGCCTAACCCAAGATTATCGAAAAGGAAACATCGGCGCCTGCGTGAGAGTGGGTCCATTGTTTGTGGGTTCCGATAATTTGTTGAGCAACCTGATTGTGAATCAGATCAAAGGCATGAATGTGTACTTCGGCCTCAGCAGCTCAATCGGGAAAACGAAAAAATAGAAATTGCTTAGTCGTTGATGCGCGTAATTTTCGCACCCAAAGCATTCAAACGCTCTTCAATTCGCTCGTAGCCACGATCGATTTGTTCGATGTTTTTGATGGTGCTTTTGCCTTTTGCGCTCATCGCTGCGATCAATAAAGCCACGCCCGCACGGATGTCTGGTGAACTCATGGTGATGCCTTTGAGTTGCGTTCTGCGATCGAGGCCAATCACTGTGCAACGGTGAGGGTCGCAAAGAATGATTTGTGCGCCCATATCGATCAAATTGTCGACAAAGAACAAACGGCTTTCAAACATTTTTTGATGGATCAGCACGGTGCCACGGGCTTGCGTTGCGGTTACCAAAGCGATGGAAATCAAATCGGGCGTAAATCCAGGCCATACTTGGTCTGAAACCGTGAGAATTGAGCCATCGATGAAAGTGTCTATTTCGTAGTGGTCCATGGCCGGGATGAAGATGTCATCGCCATGTATTTCCAATTTAACACCCAATCGCTGGAAAATCTTGGGAATGATTCCAAGCATGTCGATCCTGCAATTTTTGAGGGTAATTTCGCTCTGAGTGATGGCGGCCATACCAATGAAGCTGCCAATTTCGATCATGTCGGGCAAACAGCGATGTTCGCATCCATGAAGAGACGTTACGCCTTCGATGGTGAGTTGGTTTGAGCCAATGCCAGAAATTTTCGCGCCCATGCTGTTGAGCATCAAGCACAATTGTTGGAGATAGGGCTCGCAAGCGGCATTGTAAATGGTGGTGGTGCCTTCGGCAAGAACCGCTGCCATCAAAATATTTGCAGTACCTGTTACCGACGCCTCATCGAGGAGCATATAGCAACCTTTCAAACGATCGGCCGATACTTTATAGAAGTTGTTTTCGGCCTGAAATTCAAATTTTGCCCCCAAATTAATGAAACCTTCGAAGTGGGTATCGAGCCTACGTCGACCAATTTTATCGCCCCCCGGGGAAGGGATGTAGCCGCGACCAAATCTGGCCAACAATGGGCCTACGATCATGATGGAACCGCGGAGTGCAGCACCTTGCTTTTTGAATTCTTGACTGTTTAAAAATTCTAAATCAATGTCTTTTGAAACGAAGGTGAAAGAACCACGCTCGTTGCGGGTTACAGCTACGCCCAAACTTTGCAGTAATTCAATCAATTTCAATACATCCCTGATTTCGGGGATGTTGTTGATCGTTACTGGTTCGGCAGTTAATAAGACCGCGCAAATGACCTGTAGTGCCTCGTTTTTCGCACCCTGCGGGATGATTTCACCCTTCAGTTTGTGTCCGCCTTCAATTTCAAATACTGCCATATCGTTTAGAATCTGCGGTAGTTTTTACCGCGGTTTTTGTTGTTGTTATTTTTGTTTTTATTGTTGCTGTTGTTGTTGCTTCGACCAAAATTGTTGGTTTTCTGCATGGGTCTTCTCACGCTCACCGTGGTGTCTGCACTCACAACCAATTCGGATCCATCGATATTCAACTGTCCCTTGGATAGGGTTTTCAAATGTTCGGCGATCACTTCATTGCTCAAATTTTCGTTGTTCCATGCTTTGCATGAGTTGTACATGAACGAAGCGATCATGTTCACCACGTCTTGTTTGAGTTCGCCATCTTCCATTTCGGCCGCTCGATCAATCATCATCTGAAGATTTCTGCCGTAAAATCGGAAACGAATACCACTCACATTGTAGCCCAAATGTTCTGGGCGCTTGAATTCTTTTTTGTCTTGGATGATTTCGTATGGACAATCCACATCCAACTCGTAATTTGCCATCTGAAAAATGTGACCCCACAAAATTTCTTTGTAGTTGACCTGTAGTTTGATATCGGGATTCAATGTGGCCATAATGCCCGCCAAATTGTGCACCCAAGATGTGCGTTCTTCCTTGCTGGCTATGGTTTTGATGTGTTCGATGTACTCTTGAACATGACGCCCATATTCGGAAATGCCGAGATGGGTTCTTTGTGTGTTGTAATCGTCTTGAAGCGTTGTCATGTAAATGCAAAATAACACAGAACCAATCAAATAAATATTAAAACTTTCCCGCATCTGTAGTGTTTGTTATACAGACATTGAATATGAAAAACCAAATCGTTTCTGAATACGTGAAGTACTGCCTAAAACATGGGCATGCGCCAGTAAATGTGTTTCTTTTGTGCGAGTCATTGGAGATGACGGAAACAGAATTCTACAATCACTTTTCAAGTTTGGAGAAGGTGGAAGAATCTGTTTTGGTAAATCGTTGGGAGGATGTTGCCGCGAGGTTCGCACAAGATGAACAATTTGGTTCATTCTCCATCACCGAAAAAATGCTCACCATGCATTTTGCTTTTGTTGAGAGCTTGAGGGAGATCCGCAGTTATTTGTTGTGGAAATTTCAAGATTGGAAAAACCCAACCGATCAAATCAAAGGACTGATGGGCTTGCGCAGTGCTTTTCAAGCCACAGTAACTCCCATGTTGAATGCGGCGAGTATTTCAGGTGAAATCCCCGATCGGAAGGTGATTTCTAAGTTGAACGTAGAGGCTTTGGGAATGAACTTGGCATTTGTCATGCACTTTTGGCTCAAAGATGATTCCGCCGATTTTGAACGTACAGATGCTTGCATCGAGAAATCGGTACAACTTACCATGGATTTTGTGGGACGTAATGCGGTAGATAAATTGTTCGATTTTGGTAAGTTCTTGATTCAAGGCTTTCAAAAATGATCGATACCCAAGACAAAATCCCCACTTCCAAGGTGGAGAGGGCCATGAAATTGATGGGGGCTGGGGCCAAGATTGGTGGTAATTATTTGAAGTATTACGCCAAAAAAACCATCAATTCGGATCATACTAAAGAAGAACTGCACGAAAACAATGCAGCCGATATTTATCAATCATTGAGTCAGCTCAAAGGCAGTGCACTCAAAGTGGCGCAAATGTTGAGCATGGACAAAAACTTATTGCCCAGGGCTTATACTGATAAATTCGCGCTATCTCAATATTCGGCGCCGCCAATGTCGGGCCCGCTGGTTGTGAGAACCTTTGAAAAGTCTGTGGGGAAATCGCCCATGACCGTTTTTGATCGTTTCGAGACAACTTGTACTGCGGCAGCGAGTATCGGACAGGTCCACAAAGCCGAGAAAGATGGGAAGATTTTGGCCGTAAAAATTCAATACCCTGGTATCGGAAATAGCATTCAGAGCGATTTGAAGATGGTAAAACCCGTGGCCAACGCCATGTTTGGATTGCCGGAGAAAGAGATGCAAAAGTATTTCCAAGAGGTGGAAGAGAAACTGTTGGAAGAAACCAATTATACTTTGGAGCTGGAGCGTTCACAAGAAATTTCGTTGGCCTGCTCGGCGATTCCCGACATCTTTTTTCCTACCTACTATCCCGAATACAGTAGTTCCAAAGTTTTGGTAATGGATTGGTTGGAAGGGGAACATTTGAAAGAGTTTTTGCAAAAGAACCCCACCCAAGCAGTTAAAAACCGCGTGGCTCAGGCTTTGTGGGATTTTTACAATTTTCAGTTGCACACGCAATTGGCGATTCATGCAGATCCGCACCCGGGGAACTTTTTGTTTCAACCCGATGGTAGGGTAGGTGTGATCGATTTTGGTTGTGTTAAAGTGGTGCCAGAGGATTTCTATTATCACTATTTCCCCTTGTTGGTGCCCGAAATTAGGGGCAATCAACCCGTGGTGGATCAATTGTTGAATCACATCGAAATTTTGTTTCCCGCAGATTCATCCGAAGTGAAAGCGGAGTTGCAAAAAGCGTTTTTGGAGATGACGGCTTTGTTGAGTAGGCCTTTTGAATCGGAAAGATTTCAATTTACCAACGAGTTTATCGATGAGATTTATGCCAAAGGAGAAGAGATATATCAAATTCCGGAAGTGAAGAAACCCACACAACCCCGTGGAAGTAAGCATGCGCTATACGTAAATCGTACCTATTTTGGGATCTACAGCATGATGGCAGATTTGAATGCAGACATTGAAACCAAATCCGATCTGTGGAGCGGAAAATTGGTGGATTATTGGAAGAATCGTTAAGTTTTTCAGAAAGAAAAGGGCGGCCATGGCCGCCCTTTTCTTTTAATCCTATGCTGAATTAGAGCGTAATGCCTATGCTCGCCAAAATGCTTCTGCCGTCTGATGGCATCAAGCCCGGACCAGGGTAACCACCCGCCCGACGCGTAAAATATTTCTCATTGGTGAGGTTGTTGACGCTGAGTTTGAAACTCACATTTTTACTTACCGTATAGCTGCTGTTAATATCCCAAACAGAATACGCGGGGATGAAACCAGTAACCCCGTTACTTGACGCCGCCACTGTGTTGTTAGCATCGGAGTAACAGCCTGAAACATGGCTGAATTGACATTGAACGATGAATTTTCTCTGGGGGTGATTTTTTGATGCCCATTGATAGCCAATACCCGCGCGAAGAATGTCTTGGGGTGCATTTTCAACTGCGTTGCCCTTCAAATTGAAACTGTCATATTTACCAGCGGCATTCTTAGTAGAAATGTAATAATCGCCGTACTTCGCATTGGTGAATGAGTAGCTCACAAAGATGGGTAATCCCCAACGAGAGCTCTTAGAATATTTCTTCACGGGGTCAATATCTACCACCGCTTCAAATCCAGTACTCAATGAATTTCCCACATTGGTTTTCACTGTGATGGTTTTTCCCAACTCATTGATGCGCGTAATTCTGCCAATTCGGTTGTTGTATTGAAGGGCAAATACACTGGCATCAAAATACAACCAGTTGCCTTTGCGGCCGCGGATTCCAAGGTCGTTGTTGAACCCAGTGGCATCCTTTAAATTGGGGTCGATTTGTTCACTGCCTGGAGTGGCTTGCATATCGCTGAACAAAATGGGACGATAGTTTTGTGTGGCATTGGCGTACACTTCAAACCCATTTTTAAAATGGTACTCTGAAGAAATTCCTCCCAAAAAGAAGTTTCTCTGAATGGGGGAAGCGGATACCTTAATGTCCTCACCAACCAAGTTGATTCCCAATCGGCCAGAGACATCGGATTGTATGTTTTCGAATCGAAACCCAGGAATTACAATGAATCGGGGCGATAACCGGATGACTTGCTCGGCGAACCACGCTGTATTGATGGTGTTGAAAGCCAATTCGGTGGGGAAGAAGTTGGTGGTGAAATTGGCATCTGTACCAGTGCTACCAATACCCTTTTGAAAACGGAGGGTTTGACCTTTGAAATATCTCAAACCGGTACTCAAAGTTTGTTTCTTGCCCAAAACAAAGTAGTGGGTCAGAAAACTCGCCTCGAGGCCCATGTTTTTGTATTTGTCTGTAGATAAATCTCTTTGATTGTATTGCCCAGTAGATTTGTTGATTGTGTCGGCCGTTAATATGCTTGCAATGTTTCCCACACTGTGGCGCGTGGCGTCCATGCCAAATGCTTGGATGTGCAGTCTACTTCTGCTCGAAAAGTCATATTGAAACTTGACGTTGGCTGTTTGCCAGGGCGTAGAAAACCAGTTCCTGCTGCGCAAACTCATGGTAGCGTCCTGGTTGAATTGCTGTTGAGTTAATCCGCCTGCTTGCTGACTGAGCATGTAATATCTCATATAATCGGCGGAGATGCTCGCTTTTTTGCCAATCTTGTAACTCGCAGAGCCATACATCGTTTGGGTTTCATATGCACTATTTTTACGATACCCATCGGCACTTCGCTTGTCGTAAAATGCGTAATAATGTCCTTTTTTACCGCTGCCACCCAATCCAATGTAGGAATTCAGAAGTCCGAAACTGCCCAAAGTTTGATTGCTTTCGGCCTGAAACTTTTTTTGGATATTGCTACCGTCGCGCATCACGTAATTGATCAAACCACCAAATTGGGGTCCGTATTGTAAAGCCCCGGCGCCACGAATGATCTGAATTCGTTGAACGGCCTGCATTTGTGGGTTGTAATAGGCTTCGGGATAACCAAAGGGATCGGCGGAAATGTCGGCGCCGTTCTGACGGATGTTGAACTCCCAGCTTCTATTCGGACTCAAACCACGGTTGGCAATGCCAATTTGAATGCCAGAGCCGTCGCTTTCCCAAATGTGTATGCCCGGTACTTTGGCCAATATCTGTCGCATAGAATTGTTGGCCACCACGTTGTTCACTTGGTCCATCACGATAAGACTGTTTTTCTTGCCCGCATTGATTTTGGTTCCAACAACTTCTGGTAGCATCATTACATCGCGCTGTTGCCCAGATCCCACCAAGGAAATTTCCGATAGGTATTCCAAGTGCTGGGAGGTGTCTATCGCTTTTTGGGCTGAGATGATGTTGGTAAACATCATGCCAATAACCATAAAGAGAGTGGACGTTTTATTAATTACAGCGCGGTTCGTAAAAGACATGTTGTTATTTGTAACAATTCTAAACAGTGCAAAACTAGCAATATTTACAATGGTTACAAAGGTTATTTAGAATTATTTCAAATAACATGACAAAAATCAGTATTTGCGTCCTTTCCAAACCGTCTTTTTGGGTATTACGAAGAAAATGCTGGTTCCTATGGTAACAACAAGTAAATAGATTTCATAAATCAGATGCCACAAAATACTGGGCTTCGGTTCTCCAACGTTTTGGCATATTCGATTGATTTGGATGACTTGTAGTATCCACTTTACGCCCCAAATGAATCCGCAAACCAGTTGAATTTTATCCATCACGGGGTTGTTGCAATCACCGAAGCCGAAGGCCAAGGCCATCGAAACAATGGGCGCACCATAATAGAAAAATAAAAACACGCCAAACAACAACCACCAGTACCATGGCAGTTCTTTGCCACCGCTCAACCACCGCTTTCGTTGATGCAAGAGGGCTGTGAAGCCTTTGGTTTCCACAGAGTGCGCCAAAACATCCGGAAACATGACGTTGTTCCATCCGTATCCTTTCGCACAAATTTCACTATACAATTTGTAGTCCTCTGTGATACTGAATCGAATGTTGGCATAACCACCCGTTTCCCAATACGCCTTTTTTCTCACAATCATGTTGTTTCCCACCGCCGTTGCAGGAACCCCAGCATAAGAAATAACATTCAACAAACCCATGAAATACGTCCAATCGATCCCTTGTAATTTCGCCCAGAGATAATCCCAACCCTTGTCACTAGGATTGGCAAATACCATTGTAGTTCCGCTGGCCACACCCACATTATCCGGCATACTTTGAATCATGGCCTTCGCCCAAACCGGTTTAACCCGAACGTCGGCGTCTGTAATTAAATAATATTCACCCCTGGCGTGAACGTCTAACTGAGCCATAACCCTCGCTTTTGCCTTCAATCCACTGTCGTTGTCTACAATATCAATCACCGTGATGTTTGGGTATTTGGCCGACCATTCCATGGCGATGTCTTTGGTTCGATCACTGCTTTGGTCGTTTCCCACCAAGATTTGAACCAAATCGGACGGGTAGTCCAAGGCACACAACGATGCCAAACAAGCACCAATGTTGTCTTCTTCGTCTCGCGCCGCAACCCAAATGCTGATTTCTGGCCAAGTTGTTGGCTCCGGTTCGGGGCGATGCTTGTATCGAAACAAAAAGAAATTCTGCAATAACTGTATCGCCATGTAGGCCAACGAAATGCCAATGATCCATGGGAATAATAGCCCCAAAACATCGCAAAAGTTCAAGCTTGTAATCATAGCGTTTTGAATTGGTAGCCTTTTGCGTGAGCCACAGAGAGGTAAGAGGGGAGAATTTGTTTCATTTGTTCAAAGGCTTTTTCACTGTCGTGGAATACCACAATGTTGCCCGGTTTAAGGTTTTTGGTGAGTGCGTTGAGGCTTTTTTCAATCACCAAATCACGATCGTAATCACAGCTCAAATCGCTCCATTGCACAATCTCATAGCCCAATGTAGTTAGATGACGAATCTGAGATGGAGTAATTTGTCCGTAGGGTGGACGAAATAGGCGTTTTTCACCGGATTCATTGTGCCCCGAATTGCTTTGTGCGACTCCGATCACTTGATTCAAGGCTTGTTCACATGCTTCAATATCAGAAAAATACATCGGATTGGGTGTTTGCCAACCTTTGATGTGGCGCATGGTGTGATTGGCCAAGCGATGCCCCCGGGATAACAACAGTGAACAAACGTCTGGATATCGCATCACATTCTCGCCAACACAAAAAAATGTGGCTTTCGCTTGATATACTTCGAGTTGTTCAATCACCCATGGCGTTATCGTTGGGTGCGGGCCATCGTCAAAAGTGAGATAAATGGTTTTTTCCGTACACTTCTTTCGCCAAGTACAAGCGCGGAACAATCCTTGGATTGTAGAAGGAACAGAAAAAAAATGCATCGCTGAGCAAAGTTGTGACTTTTAACATGTTTTAACAACCCAACATGGGTTAAATTTGTAACATATGTCAGAAAAAGTAACTCTCGTTGGTGGCGGCTTGGCTGGAAGTTTGATGTCGATTTATCTCGCCAAGCGCGGTTATGAAGTGTACATTTACGAACGTCGCGACGATATGCGTTCCGGAACTTATGTGGGTGGAAGAAGTATCAACTTGGCACTTTCAACCCGTGGCCTCCGTGGTTTGGCCAAAGTGGGCTTGGATCAAGAAGTGCTCGACATCGCAATTCCTATGTCGGGCAGAATGATGCACCCCGTCGCTGGCGATTTGAAATATCAACCCTACGGAAAAGAAGGACAGGCGATTTACAGTGTATCGCGCGGACAGTTGAACATCAAATTGTTGCAATTGGCCGATCAATACCCCAATATTCACATGTTTTTCAACCACAAGTGCATCGCATCGAACCTAGAGACTTGCGAGACCACGTTTGTTAACGAAAAAGGTGAGACAGTGGTGGACAAGGCCGATGTGGTTTTGGGTACCGATGGTGCTTTTAGTGCTTTGCGCGATGCGATGCAGCGTACGCCGAGGTTCAATTTCTCTCAGAATTACGAAAATTACGGATACAAAGAATTGGAGATTGTGCCCAATGCCGATGGCGATTTTCAACTGGATAAAAATTCATTGCACATTTGGCCTCGTCAGAGCTTCATGATGATTGCCTTGCCAAATCCCGGTGGCAATTTCACCTGTACCTTGTTTATGCCGTTTGATGGCACGCCGGGTATCGATGATTTGAAGACGCCCGAGCAAATTCAAGACTTTTTCAATACCTATTTCCCAGATGCCGTGCCCATGATGCCGGGTTTGGTGGATGATTATCAGCAAAATCCTACGGGCATGTTGACCACCATGCGCTGCTATCCTTGGGTAAAGGGCAACAATGCCTTGATGGGCGATAGTGCGCATGCCATCGTGCCTTTCTATGGACAGGGTATGAACTGCTCATTTGAGGATTGTGTGGTGCTGGATGAGTGCATAGAGGAGTTGGGTGGCGATTGGACGAGTGTGTTGGATGCCTACCAGAAGTTGCGCAAACCCAATGCCGATGCCATTGCAAATTTGGCCCTGCAGAATTTCGTTGAAATGCGCGATTTGGTGGGAAGCGATGCTTTCTTGCACAAGAAAAAGGTGGAACACATGCTGTCTGAAAAACACCCCGATTTGTTCGTTTCTCAATATGAGCGTGTGACTTTCTCAACCCGCGATTACGCTGAGGCGTTGGCTTACGGTGAGATGAACGATCGCGTGTTGGAATCGATCATTCACAATGGTTGGGAAGCGCGTTTAGACGATCGCGCTTTTGTAGAGACGTTATTCGCCGATAACAAGTAATCTTTTCGTTCTAGTTCGCCGATAACAAGTAAGCGGTTTAGCTTTTTCTTGCAAGGCCGAAAACTGTACATCGACCGGAAATGTGCGGAGTCTGTTAATTAGGGGCGTTATTTTGCTTGGCGCTCTTTGTACTGAGCCTTTGCTTTGGTTTCGATGCTATCGATGATATCGGGGTTGTATTGCGTTTTGTACTTGCCCTTCAATGTGAATTTGCCTTTGCGCTCACTGCGAGTATCGCGGATGGGTTTGAGAATGGTTGTGTATGCCCAGATACTGATAGCCGTTATCGTTACAAAAAAGCCAATGGCTACAATCAACTTATTTCTTTGGTGCTTGTTCATGGATTGAATGGATGTTTTAGTGATTCCCCAACTGCGGTTAAATCGGTGATTACCGCATCAACGAGGGGCATGCCATGGGTTTGTCGGTGCGTGTATTGAGCCAACTCAGGCGCTCCCGGGACAATCACTGGCTGTTTAGGGTTGAGGGGCGTGGTAGCCTTGAATCGTTGTATCCAAAGATCCATATCGCGCTGAAAATCAGCCAAATCCCTGAAGCCATCTACTTCCCAGCAGCCCACAAAATGTCCCAGTCCTTTGCCTGGCTGATCGGTCCGCGGTTGAAGAAAACTCACGAAAGGGGGCACCCACGGACCGAAATTGGCACCGTTGAGCACGCCCGAGAAAATATCTACCCATGCACCCAATCCGTATC
>CANHGC010000017.1 GCA_947460045.1 Bacteroidota bacterium
CCACTTAAATTTAGAAACTTAACAAGGGAGCAAGTTGCAGAGATACTGGAAGCATTCACAAACGAAGATATAGCAGCATGAAAGACTTGCTTCCAGTATTGGAAAAAGTAGTTCAAACTGGTAAGCCTTTGGTGATCATTGCTGAAGACATCGACGGTGAAGCGTTGGCTACTTTGGTGGTAAACCGCATTCGTGGTGCCCTCAAAATCGCTGCGGTGAAAGCCCCAGGATTTGGCGATCGCAGAAAAGAAATGTTACAGGATTTGGCCATTTTAACCGGTGGTTCTGTAATCAGCGAAGAGCAAGGTCGCAAATTGGATGACGCAACGTTGGAAGATTTGGGAAGAGCTGAGAAAATCACCATCAACAAAGACAATACTACCATTGTGAACGGTGCTGGAGATTCAGCGGCAATTGCTGCGAGAGTTTCTCAAATCAAGGTACAAATCGAGAATACCACTTCTGATTACGACCGTGAAAAGTTGCAAGAGCGTTTGGCGAAGTTGAGCGGTGGTGTTGCTGTATTGTACATCGGCGCAGCTACTGAAGTTGAAATGAAGGAAAAGAAAGACCGCGTAGACGATGCATTGCACGCAACCCGTGCTGCCGTTGAAGAGGGAATCGTACCTGGTGGCGGCGTGAGCTTGATCCGCGCGATTGCTGGTTTGGAAAACTTGAAAGGCGAAAACGAAGACGAGAATACAGGTATTCAAATCGTTCGCAGAGCCTTGGAAGAGCCTTTGCGTCAGATCGTTGCCAACGCCGGTGGCGAAGGTAGCATCGTAGTTCAAAAGGTGATGGAAGGCAAAGACGACTTCGGTTACAACGCGAGAACTGAGAAATACGAATACTTGATCGCTGCGGGTGTAATTGATCCGAAGAAAGTATCTCGCGTAGCGTTGGAGAATGCGGCATCTATTGCCAGCATGATTTTGACCACCGAGTGCGTTTTGAGCGAAATCAAAGAAGACGAAAAAGGCCATAGCCACGGACCAGACATGGGCGGCATGGGCGGAATGATGTAATTCATTCTTTCAGATTCTAATAAGAAATCAATACGCTGCAGGCTTCAAATCCCTGCACGGATTAAAAATTTCAGAATAAAACAAAGGGCCCCGTTGCAAACGGGGCCCTTTTCGTTTATAACAATCAAGATAATTTGTAACCCTCAATCACACCACCCAATTCTAGCATTTCCGTATCTTTGCAGTATGGGAAGAATCATGGGCATCGACTACGGCAGTAAACGCACTGGCCTGGCCGTAACAGACCCCCTCAAAATGATCGCCCAGCCACTGGAAATGGTTTATACCGCCGACCTCAAAATGTACCTCGATTCCTACCTCTACGATGAAGATGTTGAGTGCTTTGTGGTAGGTATGCCCACCAACCTAAACGGCACCGATACCGATGCCACCCAGCCCGTAAAGCAATTCATCGAAGCGCTCAAAAACGCTTACCCCAATATCCCAGTCAACACCATCGATGAGCGCCTCACAAGCCACGAAGCCCAACAAAGCATCATCGCCTCGGGAGCCAAAAAATCGCAACGACAAAACAAAGGACTCATCGATGCAGTGAGCGCCTCCCTCATACTCCAAACCTACCTACAGAAGATTTCATGATACTGCCTATCTACGCCTATGGCATGCCCGTGCTAAGAAAAAAAGCCGAAGACATCACCCCCGAATACGAAGGTCTCAGCACCCTCCTCGAGAACATGTTTGAAACCATGTACGACAGCAGCGGCATTGGATTGGCAGCACCACAAATTGGCTTGCCCATTCGTTTGTTCATTGTGGATGGCTCCGATATCGAAGACGATCCAAGTACCAAAGACTTCAAAAAAATCTTCATCAACGCCCAAATCCTCGAAGAATTCGATACCGCCTGGGAATACGAAGAAGGCTGCCTATCAATCCCCTTCGTTCGCGCCAATGTCAAACGCAATGCCAAAGTAACCATCCAATACCTCGATGAAAACTTCGTGCAGAAAACGGAAACCTACGACGGCATGGCCGCGCGCATCATTCAACACGAATACGACCACATCGAAGGCATTTTGTTTACCGATCGCATTCACCCCCTCAAAAGAAATATGTTGAAGAAAAAACTCAACAACATCTCCCTCGGATTGGTGAACGCACCCTACAAAATGAAATTTCCGAAAAAATAATGTAGCTTGCATGTATTGAGCCACAAATCATGCGTGCATATCTAGCCATCATTCGGCCCTACAACATCCTGCTCACCCTGCTTACCCAAGCGGTGTTCATGGTGGCTGCATCGCGAACCAACTACATCAACATCGATTGGGAAAACATATCCTTCCCTCAATCCTACTTGGTCATTCTCACCTGTTGCCTCACCGCCGCCGGAGGATATGTCATCAACGACCTCTTTGATGTTGACACCGACCACGTAAACCGCCCCAACAAACGCATTCTCAAGCGCGATATTTCACACAATGCCGCCATCGTTTATTATGTTTTGCTTACTGCGGCCGGACAAATTTGTGGCTATTGGGCAGGTCTCGGCGTTGGACTGTTTGCAACTGCAATTGCCATTTTGCTCTACTTCTACTCATCAGACCTCAAAGCGATGGGATTGCCCGGAAACTTGCTCATTGCTTTTATGTCGGGCAGCGTCATCTACATCGCCTCGCGCGGCATACACGAAATTCATCGGGGTTACTTCGCCGAATACGCTTTCTTGGCTTTTTTACTGACCTTCTCCCGCGAACTCATCAAAGACGCTGAAGACATTGAGGGCGATAAGCAGCAAGACTGTGAAACCTTTCCGATTGTGCATGGCACCAAAAAAACCAACGTGCTCAGCAATGTCGTTTTGGGCACCATTGTAATCTTCCTCGGCGTGGCCAGTTATATCCTGTTCCTTGAGCCTTTTCTCAACGTTAAAACGCCTTTTCAAACAGCGTTGTTGATGTTCCCCACTTACCTCACCACCATCCTCATTCCGATGCTGTTGAGGGGCATGTACATGACAGCCAAAGCAGAAAACAAACGCGATTACAAGAAAATCAGTAAGTGGTTAAAGTTGACCATGCTGATGGGACTGTTCAGCGTGCTCTTTTCGCAGCCCTAAATCAACGGGGTTTCTGGGATTCCCAAACCTCTGCAACGGCCTCAAACTCCTCATACCATGAAGGACCCATCTTGCGGGTCAACGCCTCCTTCAAAAACCGATATACAGGCACTTTTTTCTCCTCACCAACCCTACACGCTTCTGAACACAAATTCCAATTGTGGTAATTCAAGGCCATGTATTCACCATATTGCTTGGCCCTGATGGGATACAAATGACAGCTCAACGGTTTTCGAAACCATGTTTTCCCTGCGAAATAGGCCTTTTCGATGGCACAACCCGCAATCCCCGCCTCATCATACACAACAAACACACACTCTCCCCCTGGTAAACAAGTGGTCACCAAGTCACCATCTCGATCCTTTTCATGAAAACCCACTTCTTTCACTTTCGCCAACCCCGCCGCCGCCATAAAAGGCCTCACATTTTCATATTCCGCCGCAATCACCTCCAACTCTGCCTCATCCAACGGCGCACCTGCATCGCCCTGCACACAGCAAGCGCCTTTGCAGCTCAATATCTGACACTCAAATTTCTTCTCTAAAATATCTTCCGATACCAGGGCCTGACCCACAATAATCATCGCAGCCGCAAATTATTCGCCCAAGTATTTCTTCCAACCGTCCTGCTCCAATCGCGCCGCCTTGTCCATCACCTCCACCCGCATCGATTCTTTGTACTCAGCCACTTTTTGACCAAGGGCTTTATCGCCAACCGACAAAATCTGCGCTGCCAAAATACCCGCATTCTTTGCGCCATTGATCGCCACCGTAGCCACCGGAACCCCGGGAGGCATTTGCACGATGGAATACAAACTGTCCATCCCACTCATGGTTTTGGTTTGAACCGGTACACCAATGACCGGCAAATGAGTAAATGAAGCCACCATACCGGGCAAATGAGCAGCCCCACCCGCGCCAGCAACAATCACCTCCAAACCGCGAGCCGCAGCACTTTCGGCGTATTCCATCAAGCGTTTTGGCGTTCTGTGCGCACTCACTACCGTCATCTCGTAGTCTACACCCAACGCATCCAAAATGGCGCCCGCCTCTTTCATTACTGGCAAGTCGCTATCGCTACCCATGATGATGCCTATTTTCTTCATTTTCAGTTCGATTTATTCGCAAAGTTCGCTAAAAGCGATACAATAATGTACAAAAAGTAAAAAACGATGAATCCAGCCGACCCAAACAGCGCACAAGGAATGGCCAACCCCACCAACGACAATTTGTATTTGCGCAGTGGATCGTTAGCAGAAAACTTCATCGCCAACATGGGCAAATCGCTCACCATCATATAGGCAGCCAGCAACGGCATGTACAACCAAACCCAAAACGAATTGAATACAGGTCTCACATCAATCAAAGGCTTATCAATGAACCACACATCGCCCGGATTGCCCAAGTTGTAGCTCATCCAAGCAAAAGACCCCAACACCAACCCTGTTATGGGTGTAGGAATGCCCAAAAAGCCTGTGGTTTGTCGTGTATCAATATTAAACTTGGCCAACCTGTATCCCGCTGCCAAGGGAATCAATAACCAAATGTAACCGTTGATGCAAAAGCGATCGGGCGGACAATATCCGTGATACTCCATCATCGCCTTCCAAATCAAGCCTGGAAGCACGCCAAAAGTCACCACGTCGGCCATAGAATCCAGTTGCTTGCCCATCTCACCGGCTACACCCAATTTCCGGGCAGCAAACCCATCGAAAAAGTCCAGACCCGCACCCAACAACATCATCAAAAAGCCCATCCACTCCTGTCCCGCCATCACAAAACCTATCCCCAACAAGCCACAAGCCATGTTGCCCATGGTAATCATATTTGGAATTTCCTTAGTCCATTTCATATCAATCCATTGTATCTAAGTTGAGGGTAATCCCTACTTCGGCAAAAATACCCGCCTTTAAGCCACCCAAACTCTGTCCATTGACGTAGTTTAAGCCCGTTTCTTTGTACTGCCAACTGCGATCCTTGGCTTGCGATTCCTGATAACCGGCTTTCGCATACAACGACAATCCATTGTGAGGCCTGTAGCGCGCAGAGAAATACGCACCCGGCACCCATTCACGCGACTCGATGGTTTGAATCCCATTCACAACAGGATTTCCAAAATCAATGGTGGGTGGAACATATTTGAGTTTGTGGCGCACATGAAATGCACGCAATCCCAAGCCCAATTGCCAGCGCGAACTACCCGCCGTATTGATACCGGCATCCACGTGATACACATTGGCTGTATAATTCAACCGCTCACCATTATCGGCCGAAAAGAGGGTTTTCTTGCCACGGGCATAACCCATTTCCATGTGTCCGTGCTTGCCCAAAAATGTCAAACCCACCGGCACATAAAACAATTTGGCATCCCCAATTGCGTAGTTATTGGCTTGAAAGTGCTGTAAAAACTCGTCGGATAAAAACTGAGGCGCCATGTACCGCGCTGCAAAGCTCAATCCAATATGGTAATCGCCTGGACCTTCGCTGCCATCGTAGTCATCCACTTCCTCCTCATCATCAGATTCTTCCGTAAAATCGTGGGCCAAGACAAAATCAAATTTCTTCGACAATTCAGCCAAAGGCGCAGCAGAATCCTTCGTGTGGTACAACATCATCCCTTTGTCTACGGTGCCCAAAATGGATTGTATTTCCGCGTTGATTGCCAAGGTATTTCCCAAATTCACCGCACAAATGTCTTTGCCATCAAACGATTTCTCTTTGTAAAAAATACCGATAGACAACACCGA
Organism: Bacteroidota bacterium; assembly: GCA_947460045.1. GTDB lineage: Bacteria > Bacteroidota > Bacteroidia > NS11-12g > UBA955 > UBA955. The sequence goes on from CANHGC010000017.1 coordinate 5,852, forward strand.
TTCGTTGTTCTTGAAATAACGGGTACGCAAGCGGGTCAACAAACTGTTATACTCAAACCAACCGCAATCTTGCTGTTGTTTGTTGGTGCTGATGTGACAACGTCCAAACTGTCCGAAGAACTTACCCGTAGGATACTTTTGCAACAGATTCACCATGTTTTTGTACATGTGCTCTTCGCGCCAGGCCACTTGCTGGGCAGTATTGTCGGTTTTCGTCCACAAATACCACTCCCGCAACTGTGAAAACGCCAAGGCATATTCTGCATAGTCATCGCCCAACCACTGCTTCCACACTTTGCTACTATCGGCATACCTACCATCAATCGCTGCGTGTTTGCTCAACCACAAATACAATTCCATGGAACCGTCTTCGGTGTCGAAATCATCGTCCTCCTCATTCATCAAAATTACATCGAGCCGTTTATCCAATAATTCATTCTGCTCTTCAACCAACTTTTTCACAATGAGGGTATCAACCGCCGACAGATCTACCGCTCGGGCTGAATCCACCATAGATTCTGACGTGCTTTCATCCTCTTCAGAATACTCATCCTCATCGTCTGTGCCTTCCTTTTCGATTTGTTGGGCCAATTTGGTCACCATCATGGCACCCATACGAATGCTCGGTGGGGCCATGCCACGCTTTTGAATCACATCGCCCAAACGCATCACGGTCATGTCGTAGAATCGCTCCACATCCAATCCATGCACTTTGATTTTCTGAGAATCCGGCAAAGTCTGGTTCCAAACCCGAATGCTATCGAACAGATTCATATAGTCTTTCGAAGATGTGGCCTGTAAAAAGCGCTTCGCTGTAGAATCGGCATTGGTAAAATATCGCTCCATGTAAAGGGCGCGTGTGGGACTCAATTCAATCACAAAATGACGTACACCCGCTTGCTCGTGGAAAAACTTCAAAAAGCGGTATTCGCCCAACGAATTAAAGCTTGAGAACATGTGATTTTCCCCTGAAAGCATCACCCGGGCTTGGGCGGCACGATCGGTTAACGGCCTGATGCTCTTCAATTCCCCAAAGCCGTTTTGCTTGAAATCGATGTAATATCCGGTGGGCAGTACACCCTCCTCTGGAGAATCCTGCTTTTGCGCCTGTGCCGTAAAGGCCACTGCGAACAAACAGCCTGCTAATATCCACTTTTTCATTTCTGTGCTCTCCTTTCTTTTGTACGGGGCGATTTTTTGCCAACTGAAACTGCTACTGAATCTACACCAACTGCGTCGTAACGATCGTACGATTCATTGGAATAGGAACGGAACAAAGCCTGGTTAAACTTCCAATGCAAACCGGCTTCCGCCATCACATACCAACCGGTGCTCTTAAAGTTGGATCCGTTGTTCATGGGTTCATTTTGATACAGCCAAGTGCCTTCACCCAAATCCCAAGCATAGCCGCCGGTGATGCGCGCGTAGAAAGGCCCAACGTGCAAAGTAGGCTCCACCGTTAAACCGTACAAATAAGCGGGGTTGGTCACCACAAAACTGGGTTGATCTTGATTGATAAAACCACCTGTTGTATTGGTAAATTTCTTGTACCGCTGCTCTCCGTAACCGGTAAATCCACCAATGCCAAAGGTGAAGAATCGGCCCAAAGCAAATTGCGTCATATCGCTATATAAAACATACGTAGCACCGTAATGGTCGCCTTGCGTAGCCAAAGTTTGAGCAATCTGCAAGCGATGATTTTGCAACAACTTGCCATTGCGGGTATTTACACCAATGCTGATACCTTGGGTATTGAGGTTCAATTTTTCCGTTTCCGCCATCCCCATCACAGCGCGCATGGCGTTGAGGTTTTTTGACTGAAAGGTGGGTTGTATTTGGGTGTACGCAATATCAAAAACCAATTTTGAATTTTCTCTGCCTGCCCATCGTGTGCGGTATTGCATAAAACTACTTTTGGATCTGTCTGCCAGTCCCACCCCTTCTTCATCCCAATCTGCCATTGCCGTATCCACCGCAGCCATCCAGTCTTCGCCATTTCCTTCGTTATTAAAAACCATGGTTTCAATATTCACAGTATCCATAAACTTGTAGCGATTTGTAATATCTGCAAAAAGTTTCACGGTATCTTGAGAACCAATACCAAACGGATCGTCTGAAAGTACAGCTGTGTCTGAACCACCCAACGCGCTCAAAGGCGGGTAAATGGTTGTATCGGATTGGGCGCTAGAGGAATCAGGCAACAACCGCATCAACAAATGCTCGTAAGTACCCGGTATGCTCATTACAAAAACGCGGGCCATATCGGTTGGTTTCACCCCTTCGCTGAACAAATCCTCCATCAAACTGGGCAGTACTTTTTGGCTGAATTTGTTCACGGCCATTTGCTCAATGGGGTCGGAACCGATGACAAGTGCTCTGCGCTTTTCATTTTTCAATCTGCCCACCAATTCTGCGCGCTTTTGCAATTGCTCAAAGAACGTTTCGCCCACCAACACACGATCGTTCACGGAATCGCGGGGGATGGGTTTCAACCAAGGTTTCAACGCTTGGAAAGTAGCCCTATTTTCGGGCAAAACATAATTTTCTAAATCTTTAGAAATGCTCCACAAAGAATCCCTGAGTACTGTAATGGTTTCCACAGCACTGAAAGCGGGATCTACATCCAACGATTCTGTTTCATCTTCGTCATCGCCCGGAACCTGTATTTCTTGATCTGCTTGCCACAAGCGCCACAATCCAACCGAAACCAAAGATCTGATCCCTTCAACTTGCGAGCGAATGCGATCTGGAATTTGCTCATCGTTCCGTTCAGCACCACCCAATCCGAGGGTTGAATCGGCCGGAAACAAAGCATTCAAATACGCCGCCAAGGCATACTCATATTCACGGTCGCTGTATTCCAAATACGAACCATTGGCTTTCCCGTACAATTCCATCGAAGCGAATGAAAATTGAGAAAACGCGGTACTGTCCACCTTCCTGCGGGCATCCATCGCATCCATCACAGCCACAAAGGGGTTCTCGATATCATCATCAAACGACATTCGAACATAGTTCCGGTGCATTTGATCGGGGTGTTTCAGGTATTCGTTCAGCAAACCCACTTGCAAGGGGTGAAAATTGATGTAGGCCACCTCAAAACGCTGCAAATCTCCGGTTCGAATCAACGAAACCAGGTTCGGCACTTCAAGGGGTGTCTCACTATGCAAAACGTCATCGCACAGAGAAAAGAGCACAATTTTCTTTTGGTCTAGTGCGCTCAGCACCCGTTCTTGATAGGTGGTAGGTTTAGACTCATCGCCAACGTTGGTAGCCATGACCGTTGTATCTGCCGCGGCTGAGGTTGCAGCAAAATCCCATTGGGCATGCAAACCGCTCAAGCAAAGGGCGCAGGCAGCCAAGGCCCAATGCTTCTTTAAGTTCTTGTTCATCAAGTGTTTTATATTAAACGAGATTCAGGACTTGTTCTTTGATTTGCTCCAATTTTTCCTTCATCTGAACCACCGCTTGCTGCATGGGGAAATAATTGCTTTTTACCCCCATTGTATTCATTTCACGTCCCATTTCCTGGGCGATAAAATTCAGCTTTCTGCCCAAGGGCTCTTTTTTCAGGCAGGTTTTAAAGTAATCGAGGTGCTGTTGCAGGCGCTGCTTTTCTTCGGCGATGTCCCACTTATCGAGGTACAACAGGATTTCTTGTTCGAAGCGATTGTTATCGCGCAGTTCTGCACTCACGTGCTCGGCCAATTGGCCGTAAATGCGATCGCGCAAGCCTTGCTTGCGGGGTTCTTCGTGAATAGAAACCTCGTTCAAATCCAACTGTATCGATTCCACCAATGAAAGCAATTTTACCCCCGTGGCTGCGCCCTCCTCTTTCCTGAACTGCACCAACAAATCAGCGGCCTGCATCGTTAAATCAACAATGGTTTGCTTTACACTTTCATCGATGCTTCTCTCGCCCGATTGAATCACTTCTGGAATTCGAATGATCTCCCTAAATGGATCGCGAAACTCCACACCCAAACTCGAACTCAACTCCTGATATTTATCCAAATAAGCCTTCGCCAATCCCGCATTGATGTGAATGGTTTGATCCTCCGCCTTCACATTCGGAAACGTAATACTGTAAGTACAAGTAATGGTGCCACGCTCCAATTTCTCATTCAACTGACGGCGAATCTGCGCATCAATCTCATACAAAAACTTTGGCAACCGCAAATCGGCCTCAAAATACCTGCCGTTTAATGCTTTGATCTCACATACCGCGCGCAATGTTGGCGTTTCAATTTGGGCCCGCCCAAAACCCGTCATACTCTGAATTTGAATATCCATGCTTGTACAGGCGAAATTAGACCTTAAAATATAATTTTGAATCACCCTACACCCACAATTAATTAACTTTGTACAACATTGATGAAACCAAAGTACATATTGGCCTATTGCACCGCCTTAACCTCCCTTTTTTGGGGCTGTAACCAAACCACAGAAACCACCACAAGTGACTCCCCTGCAGCGTCGGAAACAGTCATCGTTACCCAGAAAAAAACAGGCTTCTCGGCCGATAACGCCTACAACCACATCAAGTCACAACTCGATTTTGGCTTCCGTATCCCCGGTACCCCCGCCCACAAACAGTGCGCAGATTGGCTTTTGAAACAACTCAAAGCCCAATGCGATACCACCTATTTCCAGGTTGGACAATCCAAAAATCCCACTTCAGGCGCCACCATCCCCATCTACAACATCATCGGAAGCATCAACCCGCAAGCCGAAAAACGCATGATTTTCGCCGCCCACTGGGACAGCAGACCCATGGCAGATCAAGACGATAACAATCCCAAAGACCCCATCCTCGCCGCCAACGATGGTGCCAGTGGTGTGGGTGTGATCCTCGAATTGGCGCGCATCCTCCACAGCGAAAAACCAGAATGGGGCGTAGATTTCATCCTCTTCGATGCCGAAGATTTGGGCGTTGCCGAAATCGAAAATTCGTTCTGCTTGGGCAGTCAATATTGGGGCAAAAACCTTCACAAAGACAACTACAAAGCCAACTTTGGCGTACTGCTCGATATGGTCGGTGGCAAAGACGCCAAATTCATGTGGGAAGCCAATTCCAACCAATACGCCAACTGGATTTTGGTGCATACCTGGCAAATCGCCAAGGAACTCGGACATGATAACCACTTCCAGTTGCAGAACATCGGTGCCATCACAGACGACCACAAATACGTGTACGAGGCCACCAACATCCCCATGATCGACATCATCCAATACAACGAAAACACAGGTTTTGCGCCTTATTGGCATACCCATGACGACAACCTAGATGCCATCGACAAAAACACCTTACAAGCGGTGGGGAACACCCTACTAAACCTCATATTCAATCCTCCCGCAACCCTATGACCACAAAAAACCTAGACGTTCTGGCATTCGCCGCCCACCCCGATGACGTGGAATTGGCCGCCAGTGGCACCCTCATCAAACACATTCAGATGGGTCAGGCCTGTGGCATCATCGACCTAACCCGCGGAGAACTGGGCACCCGAGGCACAGCTGATGATCGCGATGCGGAGGCTGCCGAAAGCAGTAAAATCATGGGATTGACCGTGCGAGAAAACCTCAATCTGGGCGATGGATTTTTTGAAATCAACGAATCCTCCCTGCTTGCCGTTGTGACCCAAATTAGAAAGTACAAACCCAGCATCGTGTTGGCAAATGCGATGAGTGATCGACATCCCGACCACGGAAGGGCTGCAGAACTGGTCTCAAGGGCTTGCTTTTTGGCTGGTTTACCGAAAATCATCACAACATCTTACGAAGCCCATCGCCCGAAAGCCGTATACCATTACATCCAAGATCGCTTCATGAAACCGGATGTCATTGTTGATATCAGCGATGTTTTTGAACAGAAAATGCAAACCATTTTGGCTTTCAAAACCCAATTCTACAACCCCAACAGCACCGAGCCCGCAACCCCCATC
>CANHGC010000018.1 GCA_947460045.1 Bacteroidota bacterium
CAACAACACAACCATCTATCAAATGAAGATGGGTGGTGCATTTGACGCCCAAACCTCTCTAATGGGGCTGTCGGTGATGAAAGCACTAAACGATAGCAGTTACGATGCACAAGCCGCCATGGAAGATGCGTTTTTGAACAATCCATTATCGAGCAACAGAGGCAGCGCGTTGGGATTTGGATTTGTATATCGTGCAAACAAAAAGATCCAAATTTCAGGGGCCATGAGCAACATCGGCAAAATCACTTGGAATGTGGGTGCAGAATCACATCAAATGGCCGACAAGCCATGGACTTTCACTGGCTTAGACACCAGTATTACCAATGATTTGAAAAATGTAACCGTTCAAGATTTATTGCTCGATTCAATTGCGCAAGCATTTGACAACAATTCTACCCAATTGGCGAGTTACGAAACCAAACTTCACAGCAGATACACTTTGGGATTGGAGTATTTCCTATCGCCAAGAACTTATTTCCAATTGGTTTATGGCGGTGGCTATGGCGTGAAAGGCGACAAATCCTTCACCAGCATCAACGCCCACAAAGAATTGGGTGAATGGGTTGATTTGCGATTGAGCTACACTTTGTATGATTTCAACAATGCCCAACACAATGTGGGTGTGGGTATGAGCATGAATTTGGGACCCATACAGCCATGGATTTCTTTGAACAACGTTTCGGGCTTGGCTGCTTACGACAAAAGTCATTTTCAATCGGTTCGATTTGGCTTGAACATCAACATCGGACAGAGAAAAGACACCGATGGCGATGGCGTGAGAGACAAATCAGACAGCTGTTATAAAACCTTCGGCGCCAGAAGCAACAATGGTTGTGAACTGGGCTATTTGGGCGGCAAAATGGACTATGAAGAAATCAGCGCAGACAGTGTGATGGCTGATCCAATTGTGGTACCATCAGCCATGGAAACAACCAAAACCGAGGGTGAGCAAACCCCCAAGGTATCTCCAACAGTGACGGAAACCCAAAACGAGTCTACAGTTACGTCAGCTGAAACAACCGAAATCAGCAAGGAAAACAGCGAGGCCTCTGCGCCAAAGACCAGCAAAAAAACCAAAGTTGCTAAATCGAAAAAGAAATCCAAATCAGACATCTCTTTGACTGAAGCGATGATGAATTAACAAATTTCACATCGCCCAATGGCGATAACACTTCTTTACTTTGGCATCATAGCCAAAATATTCTGACCCAGTGCCGGTATCAAAACCCGCTGGGTCATTTTATTTTCAGTGGCTATCTGCAACAACTTTTCAGCGGGTTCACCAATGGGCTCATCGCTCAAATCGAAGGTCCCATAATGCATCGGAACCATACTTTTGGCGCCCAAATCCAAAAACGATTGATAGGCCTTGGCCGGAGAAGAATGATTGGATTCCATGAACCATTCCGGCTGATACGCCCCGATGCCCAATATCGCCAAATCAATGTTTGGGAACAATTCTTTGGTTTCCAAATAGTGCTTTCCATAACCAGAATCGCCACCAAAATAAATCACCTTCCCACCTACTTCTATCACAAACGCACCCCACAAATGTTTGTTGGTATCTGTGATCCACCGCCTGCACCAATGTCGGGTTGGCAAGTAGGTTATGCGAATGATTTGATCATCCAATTGATACTGTTGATACCATCCAGCCTCTTGAACATCCCCATTGCGATTGAATCGCTTCAGCAACTTCGATGTAGACAACCCACACAAATACTGCGCGTTTGGATTGAGCTTGGAGAGGGTTCTCATGCTCTGATAATCCATGTGATCTCGGTGATCATGGCTCAACAACACATAGTTGATCGAAGGCAAATTTTCAGGTTTAACAGGCAGCTTGGAATATCGCTTCAACACGCGAGAGGCATTGCCAAACACCGGGTCCGTAATCAAGGTTATCCCCCCAATTCTGATAAAAAAAGTGGCATGACCCAACCACGCAACGCCATCGATGGAATCATTGTTCATCCAACCCAAATCCGCAGCAACGGGCAACTGAAACGTATCCGTTTTTTTGAATGCCAGATATGGATTTGTTTGTTTTTTCCATTTACGCACATCTTTGAACGACAGCAAAAATGGGTAATCGGGATTGTGATAACGCCCATTTTTCAGGGGTGTCCCCATATAATCCGATTTCAAGGGGTGGTATTTCAACGCCTCGTTAAATGCATATGCGCCCTCAACCACCACGCGAGATGTCAAGTTCGTTGGTTTCGATGTGGGCGTGGGTTTCTGTTCGATAGAATCTGAAGAATTCAATGTTGGATCAGTTGTCATCATGCTCATGAATGGCGAGGAATTGGAAGATTGTGTTTGTTGCTGCGATACAGCCTCTGCCGCCGGACCAACCAACACAACACCCACCAGTAACAATTTGAAAATGCTTTTTGTGCGGTTCATACTTAAAATAATTATACAGCCGTGCGGTGGGTATCCCATTCGCCCAAAACATGAAGTGCCTCAAACACGGTCTCCAACCCTTTCACACTTACGATCAAGGCCTTATCGGTCTGTTTTACACTAAACTTATTGGGATTGCTCGCCACAAAGCCCATGATGGCCACAAAACTCTCACTGTGATACACTGCTGCATTGGGATCGCCCGGAAAATAGCAGCGCATCCCGCCATTGCCCAATGATATTTTTTCCATACCCAATTGCTTTCCCGCCCACTTCAATCGAACAGTATCCAACAAAGCCACAACCGTTAACGGCAATTTACCAAAGCGATCTTTCAAGTTGCCCGCAAAACGTTGCAATTCCAACTCCGTATTGATACTCGAAAGCTCGCTGTACAAAGCCAATCGCTCTGCAGTTTGCGTAACATAATCGGAAGGAATGAGCATTTCAAATTGGGTATCGACCTGACAGTCCCTGCTGCTGATGTCTTCGGGTTGATCGAACAACGCATCAAATTCTTCGTTTTTGAGTTCCCTCACGGCTTCGTCCAGAATCTTGTGATACATATCAAAGCCCATTTCGCTGATAAAACCGGATTGCTCACCACCGAGCAAATTCCCCGCACCGCGAATATCCAAATCCCGCATCGCCACTTGAAAACCACTGCCCAATTCACTGTATTCTTCCAACGTACGCAACCGTTTACGCGCGTCCTCACTCAAAACAGAAATTGGGGGCGATAGCAAATAGCAAAACGCCTTGGTATTGCTTCTACCCACCCTACCCCGCATCTGATGCAAATCGCTCAAACCAAACATGTGAGCATTGTTGATGATGATGGTATTGGCATTGGGAATATCCAACCCGCTTTCAATGATTGTAGTAGCCACCAACACGTCGTATTCTCCTTCAATGAACCGCACCATCACGTCTTCCAACTCATGCCCTTCCATTTGCCCATGCGCCACACTTACCCTGCAACCGGGCACAGAATCGGCAATGATCCTGGCCATTTCATGGATGTCTTTCACCCGGCTATGAACAAAAAATATCTGTCCGCCTCTATCCATTTCATGCTGAACGGCTTCGGCAATCAAATCGCGATTGAACACGTGTAATTCGGTGTGCACCGGCTGTCGATTGGGCGGTGGCGTATTGATGATCGACAAATCCCTCGCACCCATCAAACTGAAGTGCAGCGTGCGTGGAATGGGCGTTGCCGTGAGCGTGAGCGAATCCACGTTCACTTTAAATTCTTTGAGTTTTTCTTTGGCCGATACACCAAACTTTTGTTCCTCGTCGATGATCATCAGCCCCAGATCCTTGAACTCAATGTCCTTCCCCAAAATCCGGTGAGTGCCAATCAACACATCCACTTTTCCCTCTTTCACTTTATCGAGCGTGGCTTTTTGCTCCTTGGCCGATTTGAATCGATTGATATAGTCTACGGTAATGGGAAAACCCGCAAATCGCTTGGCAAAAGACCGATAATGCTGTTGCGCCAAAATGGTTGTAGGCACCAAAACCGCCACTTGCTTGCTATCACAAACGGCTTTAAACGCAGCGCGCATCGCCACTTCCGTTTTACCGAAACCCACATCGCCACACACCAATCGATCCATCGGCTGGGGCGATTCCATATCGCGTTTTGTGTCTTCCACCGCCTTGGCTTGATCCGGCGTATCCTCATAAAAGAAACTGGCCTCCAACTCCATTTGCATGTAGTTATCTGGCCCAAAAGCAAATCCTTGTTGCGCTTTCCGTTTGGCATACAGGGCGATCAATTCCCTGGCGATGTCCTTAACCTTTTTCTTTGTGGCCTTCTTCTGCTTATCCCATTGTGGACTCCCCAATTTGTGCATGCTTGGGGGTGTACCGTCCTTTCCTGTGTATTTACTGATTTTGTGCAGGCTATTTACCGACACATAAAGTAGGTCGTTGTCTTTGTATACAATCCTCACTACCTCCTGCTTCACCCCCTGCACATCCATTTTTTCAAGGCCCGCAAATTTCCCAATCCCATGATCCATGTGGGTAACATAGTCGCCCGGCTTTAGGTTTTTGAGTTCCCTCAGTGTGAGTGAGGTTTGCGAAGAATACCGCTGTCGGCCCTTGGGGCGATAGAATTTATCAAACAGCTGATGCTCCGTGGTAAAGGCAATATTCACATCCCGATCAATAAAACCAGCAGACAGACCTTGATAAACTGGATCAAATTCCACTTGGGCTTGGGTATCGGCGAGGATCGTTGTGAGTCGTTCAATTTGGCGACTATTTTCACTAAAGACCAGGGTTTTGAGGCCTTCTTTCTTGTTGGATTGCATCCAATCGATGAGCATTGGAAAATTCCTTTTGAACAGCGGTTGGGGCTGTTGAAGAAACTCAATGATATCTGATTGACCAATGGGGCGCGTGCCGCTGCAATGAACTTGGGTAAACGATTGCAAGGCCAACATCAACCCTTTGGGCGTATTCCATATTTGTTTGGGGTGCTTTGGGATGACTTCTCTGCCAAAGTCCACAGCTTCTTGATGAACTTGCAGGGCCTTTTCCCAAGCTTTGGCGAGGTCTTCGATTTGGAACGACAGATCCTGAGCCACAATCACGGTTTTTGGATCGAAGTAATCGGTGATCGAAATGGTGGTTTCTTGGTTGCGTTGTTCTTGAATGTTTGGGAGCAACGAAAAATGGGCAATTTCTTTGAGCGACAGCTGATCATTCACATCAAAGGTTCTGATGCTTTCGATGATATCACCATCCAGTTCGATGCGAAAGGGGTATTCATGGGCGAAGCTAAAAAGATCTACGATGCCACCTCGAAGGCTAAATTCGCCCGGTTCAAACACGAAATCGCGGCGTTCAAAACCATTGATTTCAAGAAATTCCATGAGAAAATCGGTATCTAGGCTTTGTCCTCTGGCGATATCGATGGCCGATTTTTCGAGTTCGATTTTATCCACTACGTACTCAGCGATGGCAGAGCAATAGGTAACGAAGATGCGTTTGTTGTTTTTGCGAAGGGCGTTGAGGGTTTCGATGCGTTCTTGCACCCCCATGGCATTTTCGCGAACGGGATTGAAGGGTTTGAGGAATGAATCGGGTAGAAAATAGATGGGTTCACCCACCAATAGATTTTCTAGGTCTGATTTAAAATACTGGGCTTCTTCTTTGTTGGGGAGTAACGCCACGATGGGCCTTCCGGAGGAGGCATAAAGAGTGGCGGTGGCGAGGGCGAAGCCCGAGCCTGCCAGCCCTTGGAGGTGAATGGGTGCGGCCGCGTGCTCCGCCGCGGCCGCCAGTGCCATCATGGGTTGTGTTTGGGCAAATACACCCAGTATTTCTCTCGTATTCATCGCTTTTCTCTCACTACCCTGAAATAATGAGGCCCCGCTTCGCGAGGCCCCCAAAGATACTATCGTCAATCCGGTTTTATCAACCCGATTGCCCGCTTTTTGTGTAAGGTTTAACCCTTTCTCGCTATCGCACGCTCCGCCGCCGCAACAATCGCCGCCGTGGTTAATCCGTACTTCTCCAACAACTGATCCGGTGTGCCACTCTCTCCAAAAGAATCATTCACCGCAACAAACTCCATCGGTGTTGGCAATTCCCTGCTCAACAACTGTGCAATGCTATCGCCCAAACCACCATTCATCTGATGCTCTTCGGCACTAACCACACAACCCGTTTTCTTCACCGAAGCCAAAATCGCATCGCGATCCAATGGCTTAATGGTATGTATGTTAATCACTTCCGCATCAATGCCCTTCTCAGCCAATGCATGTCCAGCTTCAATCGCCTTCCACACCATATGACCGGTAGCAAAAATTGTTACGTCTTTGCCCTCGTTCAACATCAAAGCTTTCCCAATCTCAAAGGGCATATCCTCTGGAATAAATACGGGCCATTTCGGACGGCCAAATCGCAAATAAACCGGTCCATCATATTTGGCAATCGCCATCGTAGCCGCCTTCGTTTGATTGTAATCGCAAGGATTGATCACCACCATATTGGGCAACATCTTCATCAAGCCAATGTCTTCCAAAATCTGGTGCGTAGCCCCGTCTTCGCCCAAAGTAAGTCCAGCATGGCTCGCACAAATCTTCACATTTTTGTGGCTATAAGCGACACTCTGTCTGATTTGATCGTACACCCTACCCGTTGCAAAATTTGCGAATGTACCAGCAAAAGGGATCTTCCCTCCAATGGCCAAACCCGCAGATGCACTGATCATATTGGCCTCGGCAATACCCGCCTGAATGAATCGCTCAGGAAATTCATCCTTGAAGGCATCCATCATCAAAGACCCCGTTAAATCTGCGCACAAGGCAACCACATTGCTATCCAGTTTACCCGCTTCGTGTAAACCTGCGCCAAATCCGCTGCGTGTGTCTTTTTGTCCTAATATTTCGTATGATTTCATTTCTGTTAGATCGATAATTGGGTTATTGTTCCTGAATTGATTTTAAAAACTTTGTTCTTACTGTATAATGTTCGGGTCTCACCCGCTGTGCGATAAACCACGGTATATTCACCGGGCTGCATGTTGATCATTTGTTTGGGCACGCTGCCGTTCAAATCCATCACCCACTCCAATTTGTTGTCTACCTTCTGAAAAACCGCTCCCTTGATGTCTTTGCCCAAACTCAATTGCAAAACACCTGGATTGGGAATTTCAATGGTAAATGTTTGATTTTGTTTGATTTGAATGTTATTAAACTTCAAACGAGGCACGGTAAGTATCTCCAAATCGTAACCACCCACCAAATACTTTTCAGTGGTATTGAATTCCTGGGCATTGATGGTTTGCATGCTATTACCCTTCCTTACAATGGCTTGCAACCTCGGATATTTCGTAATTCCCCCCATCTTCAACAACAAACTGCCCTGCGGCGCTTGAATGGGAATCACGTTGTGACGTCCGGGGACAATCTCCACCACTTCCGACTGCACTTGCGGCTTGGTATGCGCCACCACGCGATATCGGCGAATCGGATCCAAATACAACGTATCTGGCACCCCTTTGCCATTCATGGTATGTATCACATTTTCTACCATCGCGCCATTGTCGGCATCAAAAATGGTCAACGGCACATCTGTTTCACGGGGCATGCCTTGATTGTCTAACAGATTGATTTGTACCGTAGTATTGTTCAATGCCTGATTGATCACAACCCCAATGATTTTTTGAAATTGTGAGGGCGTTTCTGCGTTAAAATATCTTCCGGCGCATGAATAGGCGTTCCGAAACACTTCGCTGTCTGTGCCCAACCCAATCACAAAGGGCCTCAATACAATGCCTTTTTGCTGAAGCGCGGTACTGATTGCGCAGGGGTCTCCGCCACACTCTTCAACGCCATCGGTGATGATGATGATGATGTTTCGCGCGGTGGGATCCTCTGGAAAATCCTTGGCACAAGCCAACAAAGATTGTGCGATTGAGGTATACCCCAAAGGTTTAATCAATTTCAATCGAGCAGCAAATTGCTTGTGATTGAAAGGCGCAAATGGCACCTCCAGCTTGGTATCGTTGCAATCCTTTTTTTCATTGGGTTGCGTATGTCCAAAAACCCGCAATCCCACTTCCAAATTCTCAACTGTGCGAAGGGTATCGACCATCTTGTTCATCAAGGTCACCGCCACCGCCCAGCGATTGGAATTCCCCATTTCAGTGAGCATACTACCACTGCCATCGAGCAGAAACAACATCCGGGTTTTTTGACCGGGATATCCATTTTTCACTTGTGCCCCAGCGTTCAAAGAGAACAGCAAGAACAAGAGGTAGATGCATTTTTTCATGGTTGTACGTTTATGTGTTGACGCTATGTTCAACTTTTAAGCCAAAGTTAATAGTCTTTGTGTTCAGTCTCTGGCAATTGAGCCAACGCTTTGGCCAACTGCTCATCGTTGGGCGCCTTACCATGCCAAGCATGTGTACCCATCATAAAGTCAACACCCATACCCATTTCGGTTTTCATGATGATCACGATGGGCTTTCCACAACCCAATTTTGATTGCGCTTGTGGCACAACCTTCATGATATCGTCCCAATTGTTACCGTCCATTTCAAGCACTTCCCATCCGAAAGCCAAAAACTTGGAAGTCCATTCTGTCAAACCCATCACATCGCCGGTGGAACCATCAATTTGCTTTTGGTTGTAATCAACGGCAACAATCATATTATCCAGTTTTCTGTGGGCAGCAAACATCACCGCTTCCCAGATCTGACCTTCTTGCAATTCACCATCGCCGGTCAAGGCCCACACAGTGCTTGCATCACCATCAATTTTCTTTTGCAATGCCAATCCGGCGGCCACACTCAAACCCTGACCCAAAGAACCGGTAGCAACGCGGATGCCTGGGAGGTGTTCGTGCGTTGCAGGATGTCCTTGCAGACGGGTATTCAATTTACGGAAAGTGGCCAATTCTGCCACGGGGAAATAACCACTGCGCGCCAAAGTGCTATAGTACACGGGCGATATGTGCCCATTGCTTAAAAAGAATACATCCTCACCATTGCCACTCATGTTAAAAGGAGATGGGTTATGTTTCATAAAATGAAAATGCAATGCAGTAAAATAGTCTACACAGCCCAAAGATCCACCGGGATGGCCACTTGAAACAGCGTGTACCATTCGAAGAACGTCTCTTCTGATTTGGGTGGCCATGGTTGCCATTGAGGTTACGGTATAAGAGGTTTCCATAAAGGTTCAAAATTGCGGTAAATTCCCTCAGGAGTATGCACAAGTTTTCAAGAGAATACATTCTTGTGTTAGAATCCGTTGAATCCACCAAAATCCACGTTAACCATTCAACAAATCCGGCAAAATATGCTTATATTTGCGGGTTCTTATGCGGTTCAAACTCTATGGCTTCGTCTATACTATGGTGATTCTGGCTTTGGCCAGCTGTACCAACTATGGCAAGGTTTATAAGAGCAAGGACAACCAGGCGAAGTATCAATTGGCCACTGAACTCTACGCCAAAAAAGATTATTCCAGAGCCGTTCCGTTGTTCGAACAGTTGAGAGATGCCTACAGAGGCAACGCCGATAGCCTTGAAATTGTTTACATCAACACCGCCTACTCCTACTTTTACATGAAGGATTATGAGTATGCGAGCATGTTCTTCAAAGATTTCACCGACAATTTTTCGAGCAGCCCACGCATGATCGAATGCGCCTACATGGCTTTGTATTGTGACGTATTGTTTGTGGGTGATCCGGAGCTCGACCAAAGCAAAACCAGCGATGTAATCAACGCATTGCAAACTTTCATTAACTATTACCCAGAATCAGAGTACGTGGCCAAGTGCAATACCCACATCGATGAACTCCGCAGCAAGCGCCATTCAAAAGCGTTTGACCAAGTAAATCAGTACTTTGTGATGCGCGAATACAAAGCAGCCAGCGCAGCAGCAGTAATTGCCATCAAAACATATCCTGACATTCCCCAAAAGGAAGAATTGGAATACATAGCATACCGGGCACAGTTTTTGTACGCCATGGGCAGCATTGAATCCAAAAGGATTGAACGACTAGAAAAAGCCAATGTCTTGATTGACGATTATTTTTATGCCAACCAAATGAGCGGTTTGCATTCCAATGACGCCAAAGAAACCAAGGATAAAATTCAAAAAGAAATAACAAAACTCAAATCAATCATATGAGCAACGCGATATCCCGCAACGCAGAAACACGTGACCTGCGCCACCTCGAAAACGAAACCAGTAACGTTTACTTGAGCGCAATCATCATTTCTAAGCGTGCAAACCAAATTGCCGAAAAGCAAAAAGAAGAATTGCGCAACCGTTTGGAACCATTTCTGAACGATTCTGACAACCTTGAAGAAATCCAAGAAAACAGAGAGCAAATCGAAATTTCAATGATGTATGAGCGCATGCCTAAGCCAACCCTTTTGGCTACCCAGGAATTCGCCGATGAAAAAACCTACTGGAGAATCCCCGATGCTCCGGAAAAGCCACTGTAAAAACAAGAAAATCATTATTGGGGTTACCGGTGGAATCGCCGCGTATAAAATCCCCCAATTGGTGCGTCTGCTGAAAAAAGAAGGTGCAGAAGTTCAAGTCGTGCTCACAGAAGCCGCCAAAACTTTTGTAACGCCTGAAACATTGGCCGTTCTCTCAGAGAAACCCGCACTATCACAATTTTTTAAATCCAACCAAGGTGAATGGAACAATCACGTTCACCTCGGTCTTTGGGCCAATGCCATCATCATTGCCCCAGCCGGTGCCAATACACTGGCCAAAATGGCTCATGGTCTGTGCGACAACCTCTTAATGTCTGTGATCCTATCCGCCAGATGCCCACTCTTCGTGGCGCCTGCCATGGATCTCGACATGTGGCTGCACCCCTCTACCCAATCCAATGTGAACACCCTGCAAGAAAGAGGCGTTCACATCATCGAACCCACAGAAGGAGAATTGGCCTCCGGTCTTTCGGGTAAAGGACGAATGGCAGAACCAGAGGATTTGTTCCAAGCCCTTGAGCAACATTTCCAACCCACTGAAAACTTCTTCCTCAACAAACGCGTGCTGATCACCGCAGGAGGCACCCAAGAAGCCATCGATCCGGTAAGATTCATTGGCAATCACAGCACCGGAAAAATGGGCTTTGCCATCGCAGAACAATTGGTAAACCTCGGCGCAACGGTTGAATTGGTCTATGGTTCCGTGACACAAACTCCACCCGTAGGATGCAACCACCACCACGCCCTTTCTGCCATCGAAATGAAAACCAAATGTGAGGAACTGTTTCCAGCCTGTGACGTCCTCATCATGGCAGCCGCCGTGGCAGATTACCACATCAAAGAGGTGGCCCAAGAAAAAATCAAAAAATCCAGCGATTCTCTCACCCTAGAATTGGTGAAAAACCCAGATATTTTGAAAGAACTGTCTGCGCAAAAGAATCCCAACCAAATAACCATTGGCTTTGCCCTAGAAACAAACAACGAAGAATTTCACGCTTTGGAAAAATTACAAAAGAAACACCTCCATTGCATCGTTTTAAATTCATTGCAAAACCCTCAAGCTGGCTTCGCCAAAGACACAAATGAAGTCACCGTTTTTTGTAACGACGGCTCCTCTTTCAATATCCCAGCACAAGAAAAAAGCAAAGTGGCA
>CANHGC010000019.1 GCA_947460045.1 Bacteroidota bacterium
ACACGCTTACCTCCATAGAGTTTTATCGCATCGCGGGTTCGGCACCGAACAGCAGTACAAATTGTAAAATTTGGCTTCAAAACACATCGCGCGGTGATTTCGGATCTGCCAAACTTCATTTTCCCACCGAAACAAACCAAAGTCGTTTAGTTTTCAACGAAACACCGGCGAATTACATTGGTGGTCAAGAACAATTCTATAAAGTGCCATTTACAAATGGAAATTACGTGTATGACACAACCAAAGGAAACAACCTCGTTTTACTCGTAGAATATACCCAAATCAAAAAGCAAGGTTCTATCTTCCAATGGTATTTTGAGGGACCCGCTACAGTGAGTTCTTATGCCCAAAACCAAGTCAAATATGGCATCGGGGCCAATGCGATCGATAGTTTACCCAGTAGCAGTAGCTATCACCCAACCATGGTTTTCAATTTCCCCAAATACAAGGAAGACCTTCAAATCATCAAAGTTTACACTTTGGGCAAAATCCCAATTCCCCTTGGAAAACCAGACAGCGTGCAAGTTTTACTCAGAAATGTAGGGAAAAAAGCACTCTCATCGTTTAAGGTTTACACCCGATCTCAAGGTTACAACAAACAGAAAGACAGTTTTTCTATATCACTTTTGGCCGGGGAAGAGGGCTTTTTTAATGTTCCATCACTGAACCCATTGAATGCTGGATTAGACACCATTTATGTAACCTGCATAGACAGTAACAGCAGTAACAACAGCAATGAATCGTACCGATTGGGAAACCCCAATGTTTACAGCTATAGAGATGTAACACAATCTCCCGCGCCTGGTGGTATTGGCTTTAATGGAACAACAGGCGACTTCGTGGCTAGATTCTTCTCCAATTCACCCAAGTATATCAATCAGGTTACAGTGGCGTTTGGCGCGGGTGGAGAACCATTCAAAGTGGGTATTTGGCGCTGCGATAGCATTACAAAAAAACCCAGCTCCCTCATTTATCAAAGTGATTCGCTCACCAGTAAAAGTGGTAATTACATTCTGGATTTCAAAAATCCTGTTGCAATTAATGGTTCATTTTTCGTGGGTGTTAGACAGTTGGGAACCAATAATATTTCATTTGGATATCAAATGGAGTCACCAGTTAGACCCAAAACATTTTACTATGTTGCGCCATTGGGTGGCACTAGCTGGGTTGATTTCGCCCCAGATGCACCCTATAAATTTCTCATTGAACCGCGATTGCAGGCAGACATAGATATCGCCGCGATTTCCATCGACAATCCCAGAGACAGCATCAATAAATACAACAACGATACCATCGCTCCAGAGGGTGTTATTGGCAACATCGGCGTGCAAAATGCCACAGACAGCTTCGATATCCGATGTGAAATCTGGTTTGGTGCAAACAAACAATACAGCCAAACACGCCGAGATACACTTTCTAGCGGACTCAAACGCAAATATATTTTCCCAAAAACCTACGTGCCAAGTTCATTTGGTGAGCATCGGGTGTTGCTTATTGTGAAAAAAGCTGGTGACCAAGTTTCAGACAATGACACTCAAACTCGATTGTTTTACGTGGGCGTAAAAAATGATGTGATGATCAATACTGTTTACGAACCCTCTGAAGGAAGCGGTTACAATTACAAAACAGACACCATCATGCCCATGGCAAATGTGCAGAACATCGGTTATAACAACTCTCCCACTTTCACCATTCGATGCAAAATGCTCCAAGGCACCAAAGTGGTTTACAACCAAACTCAATTTTTAAGTCTACCCAAATTTCAATCAAAAATCCTTTTTTGGCCCACTTACAAATGCTCCGATACCGGTAAGATTAAAGTGGTCTTCACCACTGAAATGAATGGCGATGCTTATCGCAAAAACGACACCGCAGTGCGCACCATTTTCATCCGAAAAATTGTTGACATCGGCATTGATTCTTTAAGAAGTCCAGATGTAAATCAATATCACACCAAATCTAAAGCCCTAAGCATCAAGTATTTCATTTATAACGATGGCTTGGTTGCTGCGTTTAATGTTCCTTTTTACTGTTCGATTTATGGCCCCAACGGATCACGCTTGTATTATGATTCTGTAAAAGCCTACCTCCAAGGCTTGTTTGGATCCGACATCACCATGCCCAAAACCTTTACCCCGAATGTTTTGGGTAAATACAAATTGGTGGTTAAAACAAAACATACCCTCGATCTATTCAATGAAAATGATTCAATGGTTAGATATTTCAACGTGGGTAAGCCTTACGATTTCAAAGCCGTTGACATCAAAAGGCCATCACAAAACGAAATATTGAGCATTGGCAAACCCAGTATCGCGCCTAAACTGGTGATTTCAAATTTGGGTTATTTGAAAAATACAGGTCCGGCCGTTTGTGAAGTGTTTTACAACGGAAACCGCATTTACTACGACATAAAAACCATCACCCTTGACTCTGGTAGAACCGATACCGTGAATTTTTCACCCACATTTAGACCCATGAACGTCGGTAGTTTTTTGATTCGATGTTATGCCAATTTGAGTTCTGATTTGGATAGAAACAACGATACTCTTTCTCATAATTTCACTGCTGTTGTAGGAAAAGATGCATTCCCAAATGACATAATATTGAGTGTTGATAGCGCCAATTTTGATCTAAGCGATACACTTTACGAAGTAAAAGTGGCCATAGAAAACCAAGGTGCCGATACAATCAAAAAGGTGCTGGTCAATGTATCCATTTTTGAAAAAGGCGTTCGCACGGCCTTCAATTCCAAGGTGACTCAACTATCTGGAAAAGCAAAAGATACCTTGTTGTTCGATTTAAACCACTCGTTTACCGAGCTCGGAAAGGCTGAATTGTTGGTTTATACAAGCTCTTTTGAAGACCAAAACATCTTCAACGATTCTGTTTGGGCAAACATCAATGTTCAGCTTCTAAAGGATGCATCGATTCTCAAAGCCATTCAACCAGGCACCGGGTCAAAATTGATCAAAAATGATTCCATAAGGTTTCCCGAAATTCTATGCTCAAACATGGGTAAGGTCAGAGCCACAGGTGCAAACCAAATTGTTTATCAGATCCTTCAACCCGCATCAGGAACATTGATTTTTTCAGATACGCTGAAACTTCCATCCTTAAACCCCGGCGATAGCCTGTGGGTGAAGTCTTTAAAACCATTAAATTTTAATGAGGCAGGTACTTATTTGTTGCGGAGTTATTTCAAAAATTCTTTGGATGGTGTTAGACAAAACGATAGTCTACAATATGTTTTATTCGTGGAGGAGCCATTAAATTCACAGGATTTATCAATTTTTTTCGACGTTTTTCCCAATCCTGTTCATAGCGAGTTGACTGTTCAATCTGCATCGATCCAAGAGCCCGTTACAGTTAGTTTGTTAGACGCTTCAGGTAGATTGGTATTTTCTGAAACCGCTCAAAAAGAAGTCATCACCATTCCCGTAGCACATTTATCTGCAGGTTTTTACACAATTCAATTGCAAACCCGCAACCACACCCAAAACCGATCGATCGTTATTGAACATCCGTAATGAAATCCATTCATAATTTTTTGTTTTTGCCATTGGCAATGGCATTGATTTCTGGCTGCGGCAGCATAAAGCCAGAAGCCCCCAGTACTGCAAATCAAGTTGTAGACGTGAAACCCATGCCAACTGTGGCGTCTAACATCAACATACCCATTAAGGTAGAATTGAAACCATTTATAAAAATGGCAGACCAATCTTTTGATAAGGAGTTCAAAGGGGCCGACAAACCCTGTTCTGGATTAAGGTATCAATATAAATTAAAACGAGAACCTATCCAGCTGTCGGGAAGAGGAAAAACCGTATTCTTAGGCCTAGATGTAGCCTACGGCTTTTCTGGAGAATATTGTGCTGCTTGCGTATTCGACAATTGTATCAATCCACCCATACCGTTTAGTTGTGGTTGGGATGAATCCTTGAGAAGAGCAAAAATCAAATTGAAAAGCGATATTGAACTCACGTCCAATTATCGAATCAAATCTACCACTTCCTTTACCGAATTTACACCCGTAGACCCTTGTAGGGTGACTTTTGCAAACATCAACATCAACGATGTATTAATGAGTCAAATCAAACCCGAATTGGGGAATTTGGCCAAAATGATTGATGCTGAAATTGCCAAGCAAGATTTAAAACCCTATATATTGCCCATTTGGAAAGCCTTCCAAGAAGACATCAAAATACCCGCCACGGGCTATTTGAGATTTCAGCCCCAAAGTTTATCGGTAAGTGAAATCAACATCAATGGTTCAACTTTAAATTTTAGCGTAGGTCTTACAGCGATGCCCACCATCCAAAGTTCACCTTGGAACAAACCAACCACTGGCTTACCCAATCTTACGCCACATAAAAAAGGCAATGGATTTGAGGTTTATACGGATTTAAAAATGAGTTATGATAGTTTATCAAAACAACTCTATGACATCATGAAAACCGAAAGCTTTGCATTGGGTAAGGAGAAAATTAACATCACTTCCCTAAAATTATTCCCTGCTGGCGAAAAACTCGGGGTTGAAGTCGGTTTTGCAGGTACTAAAAAAGGAACCTTTTACTTGTTGGGTGTTCCCACTTTTGAACACACCAAAAATCAAATCGCATTAAAAAATGTAGAATATGATATCGCCACGAAAAACGTGCTCATTAAAACTGCGAAATGGATGATGGATGAAACCATACGGAAGAAGTTAGAAGCACAGATGGTTTTTGATGTGTCTGACTTGATGAATCTCACCAAAAAATCTATTGGAGAATCACTGAATCAAACACTAGACGGTGGAATAAAAATACAAGGCAAACTCAAATCGCTAGAAATTTCGGGTTGGAGTTTGCAACAAGATGCGCTTTGGGTAAGAGCGAAGTCATTGGGTGATTTATCCGTGAATATCGATTAACATTTGTAGACAAAAACATCACGAACACATCGTATATCGCACAAAAAAGGGGGCCAATGGCCCCCTTTTTTTATTAATATTTTGCTAATTAACCAATTTTTGCAATCAAATCAGCAACACGCGCACTGTAACCAGTTTCGTTGTCGTACCAACCAACAACTTTCACTGTGTTTCCAATCACCTGTGTTAATTCGGCATCAAAAATACAAGAGTGAGTATTTCCAACGATGTCGATGCTCACGATAGGGTCTGTATTGTATTCCAAGATACCCTTCATTGGACCTTCAGCAGCAGCTTTCATTACAGCATTTACTTGCTCAACTGAAGCAGCATTTTTCAAAGTACATGTAAAATCAGTTACAGAACCATCTGGAATAGGTACTCTCATTGCGTTTCCGTTCAATTTACCCTTCAAATGGGGCAATACCAATCCAACAGCCTTGGCAGCGCCTGTACTTGTAGGTACAATGCTGTATGCAGCAGCACGGGCACGACGCAAATCTTTGTGTGGTGCATCCGCCAAATTTTGATCCGCTGTGTAAGCATGGATGGTTGTCATGAAACCTTGTTCAACACCAAAGGCATCGTCTAAAACTTTCACCATAGGAGCCAAGCAGTTGGTAGTACAGCTTGCATTCGACAAAATGGTTTCGGTACCATCAATCACTTCGCTGTTCACACCCAAAACAACAGTTTTCACATCGCCTGTAGCTGGAGCTGAAATAACCACTTTTTTCGCACCGGCTTCCAAGTGCATGGCAGCTTTAGCAGCATCGGTAAAAATACCAGTGCTCTCTAAAACAACATCAACACCCATCGCACCCCATGGCAAAGATTTTGGATCACGCTCAGCCAAAGCTTTGATTTTTTGGCCATTGATGATCAAATGTTCTGCATCGGAAGTAACGGTTCCCGGAAATTTTCCATGAACTGAATCGTATTTCAACAAATGCGCCAATGTGGCATTGTCTGTAAGATCGTTGATGGCAACTACCTCAACACCTGGGGTGTTGAATAAAAATTTAAAGGCGTGACGGCCGATACGACCAAATCCATTAATGGCTACTTTCATGATTATCTAAGTTTTTGGTTTTGTTGTGCAAATTTACAATTTTCTATGAGTGCTTCGACAGGAAATCGGCATAAGCCAATCTAATTCCATCGTTAAGTGCGGTTTGAGGCTTCCATCCTGTGGCAAACAACCTACCTGAATCCATTAATTTTTTGGGCGTTCCATTGGGCTTACTGGAATCAAATACGATATCCCCTTCGAAACCCACAATTTCACCTATGGTTTGGGCCAAATCGCCTATGGTTATATCACTGCCATACCCCACGTTCACAAAATCTCTTTCGTTATAGTTGAGCATCAAATAAACGAGGGCATTGGCCAAATCATCGGCGTATAAAAACTCGCGCATCGGCGAGCCATCGCCCCAAACAATCACCTCAGAAGCATTCAACGTTTTCGCTTCGTGAAATTTGCGAATCAATGCCGGTAGTACATGGCTGTTCTCGGGATGGTAATTGTCGTTTGGACCATACATATTCGTGGGCATCGCCGAAATGAAATTACATCCATATTGGTCGCGATACGCCTCACACATTTTAATCCCTGTTATTTTTGCAATGGCATACGGTTCATTGGTTGGCTCCAAATAACCACTCAACAAATATTCTTCTTTGAGGGGTTGGGGCGCCATTTTGGGATAGATACAAGAACTTCCCAAAAAGAGCAGTTTTTTCACACCATGAACATATGCCCCGTGGATTAGATTGTTTTGAATGCACAAATTGTCGTACAAAAATTCAGCACGATAGGTGTTATTCGCCAAAATTCCACCCACTTTTGCGGCAGCCACAAACACATATTCTGGCTTTTCTGTGCGATAAAAATCGTCAACTTGAGATTGATTTCTCAAATCCAACTCAGCGCTGGTTTTAACAACTACATTGTGATATCCCAGACGATTCAGTTCACGAACGATGGCTGAGCCAACCATGCCTCGGTGACCCGCAACGTAAATCTTCGCGATTTTCTCCATTATTCGAAATAGTTCTTCGTTTGGAAACCACCTTCTTTCAAATAGGTCTCCTTTTGCATCACTTTGATATCGCTTTGCATCATATCAGTTACCAAATCTTGCAAAGTGTGCTTAGGTGTCCAACCCAATTTGGTCCGGGCTTTGGTAGCATCTCCAATCAACAATTCCACTTCTGTGGGTCTAAAATATTTGGGATCAACAAATACAATTTCTTGACCGATGGTCAGTGCGCATTTCTGTCCTGTAGCCGCTTCAAAAACCGTGTTATCGATGCCTGAAACATAACCAATTTCATCAACACCTTCGCCTTTGAACGACATTTCTACACCCACGTGTTTGAAACTCATTCTCACAAACTCTCTAATTTCTGTGGTTACACCTGTTGCGATTACAAAATCCTCTGCTTTGTCTTGCTGTAAAATCAACCACATCGCTTCGATGTAATCTTTGGCATGACCCCAATCTCTCTTAGAGTTCAGGTTTCCGAGGTACAATTTGTTCTGCAAACCCAAAGCAATTCTCGAGGTAGCGCGGGTGATTTTTCTTGTTACAAAAGTTTCTCCGCGAATTGGACTCTCGTGATTGAACAAAATTCCACTACAAGCATAAATGTCATAGGCTTCTCTGTAGTTCACGGTAATCCAAAAGCCATACATTTTCGCAACCGCATATGGGCTACGTGGATAGAATGGCGTAGTTTCTTTTTGTGGGATTTCTTGCACCAAGCCATACAACTCAGAAGTAGATGCTTGATAAATCCTTGTTTTCTTGGTTAAACCCAAAATACGAATGGCTTCCAACAAACGCAATGTCCCAATTGCATCACAGTTGGCAGTATATTCTGGTGTTTCAAAGCTCACGTGCACGTGGCTCATCGCTCCCAGGTTATAAATTTCATCGGGTTGAACTTCTTGTATGATGCGAATAAGGTTGGTTGAATCGGTCAAATCACCATAATGCATTTTGAACCGATTGCCCTCGATGTGTGGATCTTCGTAAATGTGATCTACCCTATCTGTATTGAACAATGAGCTACGACGTTTGATGCCATGCACCATGTAACCCTTTTTCAAAAGAAATTCGGCCAAATAGGCTCCGTCTTGTCCGGTTATACCGGTGATTAATGCAACCTTCATTATTTTGCACAAAATTACGCAAAACATTTATGGTGTTATTGTTTACCCACCAAAATTCACAAAGGATTCACTACATTTTTGGTGAAGTCCTTGCTATGCGTTTTGGTTTCACCATAGAAATCACAACGGATTGGGAATACTTCCAATCAAAACAGAACATTTTTAAAGTATTATATACTGAAAACCAATTAGATACAGAGTCATCCAGCCACAACCTGTGGATTTACAATTCTGGATTACTCAATGAAAATTTCTTGCGTCCATGGGGTTTCAAACCCACGGCAAAAGCTTTCGAATTCAACTTTGTTTCCGAGAAAAACACAATCACCCCACCCCAATTTCCACAAATTGAAGCCCTGTTTCTTTCGCCCAAATGTGAAATTGACGGGTTTCCAAACGGAAAAAACGAAATAATCGATAACCATTCAATCCAATTCGACCTGTTTGCAGAAATTTTTTGGTGTATTTCCCGCTACGAAGAAATTCAGTGGCAAATTGAACATGGAGGTGTTGCGTCAATAGAAAATCCAAACAACAACCCAAGTAGAAACCGAGCAGCATCGGACAAGCATGGAAGATATCCAGCCCACGAAAGTCTGCTCTATCAATTGGGATGGCTGCAAGAGCCCGTGGTTGACAAGCTTGTTTGGCTTTTGGGTTATTTCATAAACAAACAACCTGTTGATGTTTTTGAAATCATTCCTACGGCGGACATTGATATGGCATTGCGTTATGGAGGGAGATCCCTCTTTACTCAAGTGGGCAGTTTTTTGAGAGATTGTTTTTTCAAACCCTCATTGCTCATTGAACGATTCAGGGCTGTGTTTTTGGGAAAGGATCCCTATCAAATCGATAAAGCAACTATTCCATTTTTAAAGAAATTCGCTCAATACAAGTTATTTGTTCTTTTTCACAATCACCGCGACAGTCGCAACAAGCAAATTCAACTTTCAGCACTCAACAACGAAATCAAGCGTTGCTTAAACCGAGAAAACTCAAATCTCACAACCATCCATGAAAATTGGGGCATTCACCCTTCTTGGCAAGAAAAAAACAACGCCATGAAAACCCAAACCGCATGGAGAACCGAAGTGGAAAATTTCAACCACGCCGTGGGTTGCGCGCCCATACACAGTAGATTGCATTACATTCATTTACACCTACCGAACAGCTACAACATCCTTCAAAATCTAGGTATCACACACGATTGGAGCATGGGATATCCGGATCAAATCGGATTTCGGGCAGGCACTTCAAAGCCCTACGCATGGTACGATTTAATTTCAGAATCTATCAGCCATATTACCGTGCATCCATTTTGTATCATGGATGTTACCTGCAAAAATTATTTATCTTTAAATTGTTACAAATCAATTAAATGTGCGGATGCATTGAAACAAAAACTTCAATCCATTTCGGGAACATTTTGTTTTGTGTTTCACAACGAATCTGTGTCTGAAAGTTATCCTTGGGTGGGCTGGAAAGATACAATTGAAAATTGGGGCAAAGCGTTATGAGTATAAAGTATCTCAAACACGAACAAATCGACCCTGAAAAGTGGAATGCCGCTGTTCTTAGCAGTAGTACCCCCTTGTTTTATGCAATTTTTAGCTACCTCGATTGTGTAACCGAAAACCGCTGGGATGCCTTGGTCTTCAACGACTATGAAGCCATTTTTCCCCTGCCTTACAAGAAAAAGTGGGTTTTTAAATATTTGGTTCAACCCGTTTTTTGTCAGCAACTCGGCGCCTTTGGCTCAAGCCAGTCAATAACCACTGCTGATTTTTTGAAGGCCATTCCCAAGACGTTTTTAAGGGTGCGCTTAAATCTAAATGGCTATTTTGACGGGGTAAACGCGTCTACTTTGCAAACCACAAAAACCTTTGTTTCTACAAAAACTCCTAAAACAAATTTGATATTGGGGCTAAACAACGCTCCATCGTATAACAAAGACTGTCAAAAGAATTTATCAAGATTAGAAAAAATACCCATCAACTATTCTGTAAATGCTTTGAGTGTGGAACAAGCCATTGACATTTATCGATCTGCTTGGGGCGATTTAAACCCCAATATTGGTGATTTTGAATATTCAATACTTGCAAACGCCTTTGTAAAACATGCATCCCATACTGAGGAGGCTTCATTTGTGCTGTCTGCCCACCACCCAGAACGCAATGAGACCTTGGGCGCTGCCATTTTTTTCATCACCCCGCCGAGCTCTACTAGCGGACTTCGCTGCATACATTATGTTTGTGCAGGTCCTACAGAAGCTGGGCGTTCAATGAGTATCATGCATGGCATCATCCATTGGGTGATTCAGAAGTACGCGGGTGAAAACGTGTTGCTGGATTTTGAAGGCAGCAGCATTTCATCCGTAGCCAGCTTTTATAAAAAGTTTGGCGCCACAGAATTTCCCTATTTTGTCTTCCATCGAGGGGTATGATATACGATGATGACAGGAGTGATTATCTTCGTGGCATGAACCCTTGGATACAAGCCGCTCGTTTGCGCACATTGCCATTGGCCTTATCTGGCATTCTTTTGGGTGGTACACTTTCGCACATCTGTGGTGTTCAGCGCAACGATACTCAAATAAATCAACCCAATTTGTTTTGGTGGATAATGGTTTTGGCGCTTCTCACCGCTACTGGATTACAAATACTGAGCAATTTCGCCAATGACTATGGTGATTTCAAAAAAGGCACCGACACCAAAGCCAATCGCACAGACAGGGCAATGGCTTCGGGCAAAATCAATGAAAACCAGATGAAAAAAGCTCTTTGGATCTTAGGTGTAATCACCTTAATATTGGGTGTTACGTTGATCTCCATTTCAGGATTGTTTGAAAGCAAAAATGGCATTTTTATGCTCCTTACGGGTCTCGTGGCGATCGCTGCCGCCATCAACTACACGATGGGAAAAAGGGCCTACGGATACTCGGGATTTGGCGATGTATTTGTTTTGATTTTCTTTGGATTGGTGCCCGTCTTGGGCATGGGTGTTTTGAATGGGCTGTTTACTGACACTGCGAGTTCAAAAAACTTCGATGTTTTCGTAATGGCTGCATTGGGATTGGGATTTTTGAGTGTGGCCGTTCTCAACGTGAA
>CANHGC010000020.1 GCA_947460045.1 Bacteroidota bacterium
CATCCCCCCAATTCCAGAAATAGGTGGTGCCGCCGCCAGTGTTTGATGTTGCAAAGAATTTCCAAGTGGTATCGTTGGTCTTTTTCCAAGTCATGCCGCCTATGATGCCGCAAGGGTTGCCAACAGTCACAGTTTTGCAAATCTTGATCTTGCACTTGCCGGTTTTGTCGGTAATGGTTAAACAAACCGTGTAAGTACCCGCTTTGGCGTATTCGTGGTATGGGTCGATGCCCTTGCCCGTTTTGCCATCGCCGAAATCCCAAGAGTAAGTATGTCCTGTGTTGCTGCTCGCTTTGAAACGGAACTTTCCGCCAGTATTTACGAAACTGAATTCACCTTTTAAATCACAAGGCTTGCCACAGCTTACTTTGATCTCTTTGCAGAAAGTGGCTGTACAGGTTTTGCCTGTTGAATCTGTCCAAGTGGCAGTAACGCACACTTTGTAAACGCCTTCCGATAAATAACTCTTTACTGGATCAATGCCTTTACCGTCAGTTTTGTCGCCGAAATTCCATGTGTAAGTGGTTCCCGTTTGGTTTGAACTGGCTTTGAATTTTACCTTCTTGCAATCATTCGTGAAACTGAATTCAGTGGTTAATTTACAATCGCAACTCACCACCGTAATGGTTTTGCAGATTGATGTATCAAACTTGGTACAAGTGTTTATCAATTTTCCACATACAGTATAAGTACCCGCGGCTGGGAAAGTGTAAGTGGCTTTTGCACCGTAAGCATAGGTCGTTGCACCATTGCCAGTGATGAACCATTTAATCTGTGCACAAGAGTCGTTCAATAATGTGCCTTCCGCATTGAATGATCCTTTCAAACACTGACTGCTAACGCCTGTGGCCAATCGAACTTTGGTTTGCGCATTGGCTGAAATTGAGATGGTTCCGATTAAAACCAATGCCAAAAATTGTATGAGTTTTTTCATAGTAAATTGCTATTTCAAAAATAGACCAAAAAGTTCCACGAAACGTTGTCTTGGGATGGGTGTTTTGTTGAATTTTTCCGGTTTGTGACGTAAACATGACCCGAAGTCAAACATTCTGAGTCCCGATGCTCAAAAACTGCGTCAATTTATTGCATACCAAAGGTATGACAGTCCTCGGGATTGGATATTTTCCAATGTTGCTTCACCGTGCCATAAGTCACATGTAAAAAGTGGGTCTGTGTCTCCAAGGTTTCATACAATGCGCGATTGCAAACGACCAGACTTTTCGCTTTGCCCCGAATGCTCGATTCAAAATAACACCAAACACCTTCTTCCTCAATGTCATAGCCCAACATCGTCAAAGGCAAATGGGTAGTGCCCCAATTGATCTTCAATTTCGATAATAGGTAGTTTTTTAATAGCACCTGGTCTTGGGGTCTCTTCGCCGATAGGTTGATTTTCTGTCCCGTTTGCTGAAAAATGGCCTCTTGCACATCATCAACGAACAACTTGCAACTAACACTCACGAGCTTGGATTTGGGTTCGATTTTTATTTCCGTAACCCCAACAAAATAGGGGTGCATGGCGGTGATTGCCACAAAACACAATGCCAATAAACAATGGGCCGCAAAGCGATGTCGTTGCGCAAAATTCTTGCGACCACCAGAAGCTTCCTTCCGGGATTTTAAGCCAATAGTATCCCAATTCAACCCAAACTTTTCGTTTCTTTGCACGCCTCAAAGTTACTCATCGCATGGAAGATTTTACATTTTGGTTGGAAATGGGCCTGTCGCACATCCTCGATTGGCAAGGGTATGATCACATGCTGTTCCTGCTGGCGCTGTGCTGCGTCTTTACCTTTGGCGATAAACGATGGATTTGGTTGGTGTCGGCGTTTACCATTGGACATGCTATCTCATTGGCATTGAGTGTGTTGAATGTTATTCGATTGCCATCTTCTTGGATCGAAGCGATGATTCCGGCCACCATTGCTTTCTCGTGCATTCAGCATTTGTGGCCCCTGTTGAAACCTGGAAAACACGTATTGGCCGATAAGTCGGTTCTGCCTACTGTGTTGGCTTTCGGGCTCATCCACGGCCTCGGGTTTTCCAATTTTCTCCGTTCGATGTTGGGCAGTGAATCGTCCATCGCTTTCCCGCTTTTTTCATTCCATGTGGGGTTAGAAATAGGACAAATTCTCATCATTTTGGTGGTTTTGTCGGTCACTACCGCCATGGATAAATTTCTGAATATCAATAAGAACAAGCGCATCGCCCTGTTGGCATCGCCGGTGCTGTTACTGTCGATCTGGATGTTGGCGGCGCGATTGATGACGCTTTAACTGTTCAATTTAAAGCCCGCGCATTTCCCCATAGCCCAAACTTGTCGGCATTTGGGGGGATTTCCTTATTTTTGTTGACTTTGACATTTGTGATGAACCCCTGTAAATCGAACCACGTGAAAAGTTTGTTGGCCTCAACCGCCCTCTTTGTTGTTGCCATCGCGCCCAGCATCGCACAAAACCTACAAAACAATCCCACCTCCAACCACGGAAACAAATTTGAACAATTGGGTACCATTTTACCCGATGCAAATGGGTATCGGACGGCTTCTGGTGCGCCCGGACATGAATATTGGCAGCAACGCGCCGATTATCAGATCAAAGCCACATTGGATGAGAAAAAGCAATATTTACATGGCGATGAGACCATTACCTATTTCAATAACTCACCGGATGCCTTAACCTACCTATGGTTGCAGTTGGATGAAAATGAACACAATCCAAACGGCGAAAACAATTATTTCAACGAAAGTGGCAAGAGTTTGCCCATGACCCCAGGTCAGATCGATGCGTTGGATGTAAAAACCAAATTGGCTGGCTATGGCGTAAATATCATCAGTGTCACCGATGCGGCAGGAAAGGCATTGCCCTATACCATCAACCAAACCATGATGCGCGTGGATTTGCCCAAAGCCTTGGCAAGTCAACAGAAATATACCTTTAAAGTTAAGTGGAACTATAAAATCCCGGAACGCAACAAAATTGGCGGCCGCGGTGGTTACGAATTTTTCCCGAAAGATGGTAACCACATTTTTACCATCTCACAGTGGTATCCCCGGATGTGTGTTTACAGCGATTATCAAGGTTGGAACCACAAACAGTTCACCGGAAGGGGAGAGTTTAGTTTGGTGTTTGGGAATTTCGATGTGCAAATGACCGTCCCTGCCGACCACGTCATCGCAGCCACTGGAGAATGTCAGAACTACGCCCAGGTACTCACATCAGACCAACTAAAACGCTGGAACGCCGTTCAAAAACTGACCGCCATGGACGTGACAGCCGCCGCTGGGGCAATGGATCCCACTGAAATCGTGACGTTGGATGAAGCCAAATACCGCGAACAACACCGGGATACCGTTCAAACCAAAACTTGGCACTACAAAGCCACCAATGTGCGTGATTTTGCTTGGGGTAGTTCTCGCAAATTTGTTTGGGATGCCATGCCAGAATTTGTGCAAGGAAAACGCATTCAGTGTATGAGTTACTACGGAAAAGAAGCCTATGGTTTATATCGCAAGTACTCCACCAAAGTAGTGGCCCACACCATCAAAACCTACAGCAAATTTACCACCCCTTACCAATACCCAGTGGCCATCAGCGTTGAGGCATCCAGCGGAATGGAATACCCAATGATTTGTTTCAATTATGGTAGAACCGATGAAGATGGTACTTACAGCTCACGCACCAAATATGGTATGATTGGCGTGATCATTCACGAAGTGGGGCACAATTTCTTCCCAATGATCATCAATTCCGATGAGCGCAACTGGAGTTGGATGGATGAAGGATTGAATACCTTTGTTCAGTTCTTAACAGAGCAAGAATTCGATAACAATTACCCATCGCAGCGAGGTCCAGCCCACAAAATTGTGGACTATATGAAAATGCCCGCGGATCAGCTCGAGCCCATCATGACCAATTCCGAGAACATCATCAATTTCGGTCCCAATGCCTACGCCAAGCCGGCCACGGGTTTGAATATCTTGCGCGAAACCATCATGGGCCGTGAATTGTTCGATTACGCATTCAAAGAATATTGCAACCGTTGGGCCTACAAGCACCCCGCTCCAGCCGATTTTTTCCGCACCATGGAAGATGCCTCTGGCGTGGATTTGGATTGGTTTTGGAGGGCGTGGTTCTACGACATTCAGCCCGTAGATATTTCTATGGATTCCGTTTTGGCATACCGTGTGTTTTCGCCCAGTGAAATGCCTGTGAAGTTGGATAGCACCCAGCGATTGGGTAGGGGACGTGGTTTAGGCATGGGCAATGGCAAAGGCAAAAATGGTGTGACTTCCGTTCCTGCCAGCGAGTTTCAACACGTAAGCAAACTCCGCAACAAAGCTGCTGGTATTCAATTTGCTGTGGATCGCGATACCTCTCTACGCGATTTTTACTATTATTACAACCCCGCCAAAGATACCATAGGTGCAGCAGCAAGAGCCGCATTGGCCGCGCAAGGACAGCCAAAGTCTGAAACGGCAGTTCGCGATTTGTATAAAGATTATACCTTGCTCACGCCAGACGAAATGAAGGCCTATGAAAATGCCTATTTGTATGAAATTACGTTCACCAACAAAGGCGGTTTTGTGATGCCCATCATTTTACAATGGAACTACACCGATGGTACCTCAGAAGTGGATTACATCCACGCCTACATCTGGCGTAAGAATGAAAATCGCGTGACCAAGAATTTCCTCAAGCGCAAAGAAGTGGCAAGCATCGTTTTGGATCCCTTCAAAGAAACATCGGACATTGATGAAAGCAATCACACTTGGCCCAAAACCCAAGAGCCCACGCGATTTGAAATCTTCAAAAACAAGCAAATGTCGGCCAGTGAGCAGGTAGAGATGACCCCAATGAAAAAGGCCCTTCGCAAGAAGTAAGCCCTTGTTTGTTTGAACGAGTATTTGGATTTTCGTATCTTTGTAAAACTATGACAGATAAAAATAAGAATATCATTCAATGGATTGCAGCCGCATTGGTGAGCGCTGTTTTCGTTATGAGCGGGATTATGAAGCTCAACTTACCTGCCGAAATGGTTGCACAAATGGCCAAGCAGGGGATAACCCCAGCCATCGCAAAGAATTTGGCCATCATTGAATTGGTGAGCGCCGTTTTGTTTTTGTTGCCCAGAACCAGCGTGTTGGGAACTTTGTTGCTTACCGCTTACATGGGTGGTGCCATCGCAACCCACGTAACAACCGCTCAACCCTTGTTGGTGCCTTGTGTGATCATGGCCATCATTTGGATTGTATCGGTTTGGAGAAATCCAGAATTGAAAACCCGCTTGTTGGGTTGATTGACTTATCGGATAGAATAATCCAACTGAAGTCCGTAAATGTAAAACAACCGATTGTAGGTGGCTTTGCCATAATCCGGACGGTAAATGAAATAGG
This sequence comes from Bacteroidota bacterium, assembly GCA_947460045.1. Classification (GTDB taxonomy): domain Bacteria; phylum Bacteroidota; class Bacteroidia; order NS11-12g; family UBA955; genus UBA955. The sequence goes on from CANHGC010000020.1 coordinate 5,396, forward strand.
GGTTCAATTTGAGTCCCTTTTTTATTTCCCATTTTACACCAAGCTCGTCGCGCCAATTATCGACCATAAAATCTGCTCCAAACTTCATGATGGGTTCCACCGATCCATAAACGTCCAGCCTTTTGTTGATCTTGTATTTGGCTTGCGCCCTCACCCGCCAATAGCCTTCGCTTTGGTCCGGCTTGCTTACATCGTCGAAATCTTGAATTTGATTCTGAACCAACGCCCGGCCTTCAAAAGTGAGGTGTCGCCATTTGTAATCGCACTGCATTCCCAATGAATACCGATTGTAATTGCCTTGCTGTACCATCGCCAAGCGATATTCCGCCGTTGCATCGAAATGCTTATTGATCTTTCGCTGAACCCCCAAACTCAGGTAGTTCCCGCTGTGCGTTTGAACGTTGTTGAAGTATCTGGATTGAAAGTCTAAGTCCAATTTCCAAGATTTGTTGAGTTTCTTGTTGATGCCCAGGCTCATCCAACCTTGCACATCCACTGGGTCAGCTTTCGTGGCTTGAGCGTGAATCTCGCCTATGCCAGCGTTCAGGAGCAACAACATCGCCCCGAAACGGACGAACATCGCCCCAAAACCACTGAACATCGCCCGGCGAACCTCATTCAAGTTAGTCCACATAGAACACAGTGACTTTGCAAGCGTCTTTCAAATAGTCGAGTTCAGAAACCTCGCAACGAACCACGTTCAAGCCCGTGCGCGCCCGCAAATCCTCGATCAACGCCGCTCGCTGCCCAACATGTGCCAAAGCGATATTGTCGTACAGTATCTCCATGCTCCGTTCCTTGGCGAAAATCCAGCCGCTTTCCAATACGAAAACCATCGCCAATATCAATGCCGCCATGGTGACTTGCAATTGGAGGTTCTGTGTGGTGGCGCCCAGCAATCCCAAGGCGATCGACAAGAACAAAAAGGTCATGTCTTTGGCCGATAATCCCTCGGTGCGATAGCGCAAAATGCTAAAGACCGCGAACATCCCGAAGGCCGCGCCAGTGCTCAGATTCACTTGGTTCAGCACAATCGCCACGAAGAAAATGATGGTGTTGAATCCGAAAAAGGTCAAAAACAAATCGGTGCGTTTGTAACTGCGATAGTACAGGCCGCGAACCAAGATGAAAACCGCCGAAAAATTGATCAAATAGGGTATAAGAATGTCAAGCATGTTCAATGGATAAAATGTGTTTATAGGTTTGTTTGAATCGATTCTGTTTGATTTTTGGGTAAATCGCCAAGCACCCCAAGCAATATTTACTCAGCGATGTTTCACGATGTCCGCGCAGTTTCATGATGGATTGAAATGTGTTCTGCTGCAAGCGCGTGGCCTTTACTTCTGCAACCACAAGTCCTTGGAAATCTTTGTGTTGTGGCTGATATGGCTCCCCGTTCTCACGCTTTGAAAGTTCGCAGGTGAGTTGCATGTCTAACGTAACTTTCTCCGGTTTTTCTTTGTGTAGCAGGGTGATTCGCCAATATTTGATCAACAATTGTGATGTTAATTGTTGTGTGAGCCACTGGCCGATTTCTTGTTCGATCAATGGCTTTGCTTGTTCAAGGTTGTTGGCCACCACCCGCAATTTGATGGTATTGCCCTTATTTACCTTGTGTTTCACCTCAATGAATTCCTCTCCAGTGCTGCCGTAACTGCGCCTTCTCACTTTGTATCGGTTCGATTTTCCGCGATGGTGTTCGTGGTAAAAAAATAAGTTTGGCGTGTCGTAATATTCCGTCTCGTACTCAAAACAGCGCTGGTTATTGATCTCCAATATGCTGTAGTCTTTAACACAAGCCGCCAAAATCTCGCCCAATTGTTCCTTAGGAAAGAAGAATTTGCGATCGCTGCGATTCATCAATTCCGCGCGCGACATCAACGCCTGAAGGTTCAGGGGTTCGAAATCGTTGAGCTGGGGAAGGTCGATGTTCAAAGACATGCAGCGGATCTCAATTTATGGAGCAAATTGCTGAATCAAGGCGATGCGATTGCTGATGTGGGTTTTCAGCGCACTTCGCTCTGCTGTGAATGCCGCAGCGCTACTCAAGTGGGTGTGACTGGGCTGTTCGCCATTGCTGCCCACCACAAAAGGGGTGATCAAATCGTAATATTTATCGATCATGGCATGCATTTCGGCCTCGTTGAAAATGCCGTTTTTAAATGCCTTCATGTGGGCTTTGTACTGGGCGAAATACACCGCATCGTTGGCGATGTAATTGATCAATGGCCACGCTGTGCTAACCTCGTTCATGGTTAATGAAATGGCATTGCCGGGGCCCGACGGTCCGCCAGTGGTACCCGTAATGCCCGGACTTTTGCTCAACGATTCGTTGTTGTCCCAAGGAATCCACATCAAGCCTTTGCTGCTGTGGTTGTACAAATAGTAATTGTGTGCCATCACACCGTAGGTGTCCCAATTGACGATGCTGTTGTTGATGGCCAGGTATTTGGTGAAATGGTCTACGTTGAAAACCGCCTCCAAGCCTGTGCGCCATGCTGCTGCATCGCTGCTGCGTTTGGTGCTTTGAAGGGCTTTGACCAGTCCAGAAACATCCCCGAAATCTCCGGCAAGCTCGTTGTTTTTCTTTTCGAATTCTGTTTGCACAAAAGTGGCCAATTTGGATTCGGGTTTGTACAAATTGCCTGCGTCTTCACCCAATTGTTCCATCACCATTTTATCGTCTGGAAGTTCCAACGCGCAATACACCCCGCAATATTTTAAGCCCGCACCAAAATCGATGTACACCTTGTAAAACGCCGATTGTGCCGATGGTATGCCCGCTTTTCGGAAAATGTCTGATCCCATTTTTTCGCGAATCAAAGAGTTGTCTTTCACGCCCGGCGAGAACGAAAGTTCTTTGAAGCCATAAAATTTTTGGTTTTTGATGGTTGGATATTTATCCTCCATTTTGTCGAAATCCAATCGAAACGGCAATTTATAAATGCCACTGCGCCAAGCTGTGGTGAGGGTAGAGTTGCCTTTGAGGCGGAAACCCACATTCTGCCAAGTTTTCCCGTTGAATTTTACCGTGGTTGATACGTAATCGGGTTCGGTGGTGGGGAATGTTCCTGGAGGACCGCCCATGCCGCCGGCGCCAAAATCGTAGCCAAACAACGATTTCATGTTGGCCTTGATGTTCGACCATTCGGCAGATCCAATGGTGATTTCGAGCTCATTGACCTGGCCTTGCGGAAAAACGGTGCTGTAGTTGGGCGCTGCGTTTCCGTGCGATGCTTCCGTCCAGTCGGGGTTGTTGTTCCCAGCGATTACATCCGCGGGATCGGGCCTGCACGAAGCGAATAGGAGCGTGGCCATGGCCATCCAGATCAATTGCTTTTTCATCATTTCTATCTGTAAGACGAGCAATGGATAAATTGCCTTCGCCCAGCAACAAAATAAACCCAAAATGATGAAAGCATGACCAAAATGGAAACAAATATCCCATTTACTGCATTGCCGCTTCAATGAACTACCTTTGCACCATTGGAACAGTTCATTCAACTTGGAATTGCGCAACCCATCATCGACGCGCTTTCTGCACAAGGGTATACCACCCCAACCCCCATTCAAGCTCAAGCCATTCCGGCGGCACTTTCTCACCACGATATTCTTGGTACGGCGCAAACCGGTACCGGTAAAACAGCGGCATTCTCAATTCCCATTATTCAGAATCTGCTTTCTACCACCCGCGACCGCAAAACCATCAAAGCGCTCATCCTAACGCCCACCAGAGAGTTGGCGTTGCAAATCGATGAGAGCATCGCGGCGTATTCTGCCAATGTGAAACTAACCCACGCCGTAATCTTTGGCGGTGTAAGTCAAAACCCACAAGTGGATGCCATCAAAAGAGGCGTTGAAATCATGACGGCCACGCCCGGACGTTTGTTGGATTTAATGCAACAAGGTTTTATTGATTTGCGAAATGTGGAGTTTTTTGTGCTCGATGAAGCCGATCGCATGCTCGATATGGGTTTCATTCACGATGTGAAAAAGGTGATTGCGAAATTGCCAACGAAACGTCAAACCCTGTTTTTCTCAGCCACGATGCCTGCAGAGGTGGTGAAGTTGAGCCAAAACATTTTGGTAGATCCTGTGCGTGTATCAGTTGCACCGGTATCAACCACGGCAGAAAAAGTGACGCAGCAATTGTATTACGTGGATCAAAAGAACAAGCGTTTTTTGCTTCGACATTTATTGGATACTTCGGCCGAGGAAATTCCTTCGGTGTTGGTGTTTACCAGAACCAAGCATGGTGCTGATAAAGTGGTGAAAGATTTGGTAAAACTCGATATTACGGCCCAAGCCATTCACGGAAATAAGAGTCAGAACGCGAGACAAACCGCTTTGTCGAACTTTAAAAATCGCACAACGCGTGTTTTGGTGGCTACGGATATTGCCGCTCGAGGCATCGACATCGACGAGTTAACACACGTCATCAATTACGAAATTCCGAACATTCCCGAAACCTACGTGCATCGCATTGGTAGAACGGGTAGGGCGGGTAACAGCGGTGTTGCATGGTCTTTTGTGGATCGGGAAGAGGTGCCGTTTTTGCGCGATATTCAGAAGTTGATCCAACAGGAAATTCCGGTTGCGAAAGAGCATCCGTTTTTGCCGGGTACGCATGTGGCGGAGGCCAATGATGCGAAGCCGTTTTACAACGATGGCAACAATGGGAACCAACGGGTGGCACGGAAAAAAGAGAACCTTCGCAAGGAAGGGAAATCTGCCGCACCTGCTCGGAGGGATTCGAACTTCTCAGCACCGGCGCGGAACGATCGCCGAGATCAACCGGCCAACGACGCCCCCAAGCCGAAGCCCAAGACCGAAGGTCCGCCGAAGCCCTTTACGCGCTTCAAACCCCGCGATTAACCTATTTTTTGGATTCAAACAAATCCATCGGCATCATTTCAAAGGCCGCTTTGATCGTCAATTGATTGAAGGGGTATTGCTGCGCCTTTTCGATGCGATAATTGCCTTCGCTCACATCGGCCACTTCCAAATGAACCTGTCCTTGATCGTTGTAAACCACTGCGATGAGTCTTGCTTTGGCGCCAACGGGGAACTGTTTCATGGTATAGCTGTAGCCTGTGTTTTCAATGCGGGTGCTGCTCGGCCCAAGCAAGGCGTTGTAATCCTTGAAATTTAGATAAACCAGCGCTTTGGCGCGATCCACGGAATAAGTGATGCTGTCATCGGTCTTCGGAAACCTCGCAAATCGGTCGCAGTTAACCATTTGTGTTGAGTAGGATTCCAGTACCCATTTGCCGTCTTGTGCGGTGGCCATTTTGGCGAGGCCAGCAACGGCGGGCGGCAAGGGCAACTGTTTGATGGTTGCAAAATTCTCATTGAGCGTGGAGAATTGAATGGTTAGGGTTTCTGGCATCGGGAAGGTGTCGAGAAAACGCACGGGCGGGGCCGACATCAGAAGTTTGCGGAATTCAGCGAAGTAGGGGCTGATGAGGCTTTTTTGCGCTTGTCCGGCATCCAACAATTGCACATCCGTGATTTTGCCTTGGGCATTGATCTTCAATTGGGCTGGGAAAATCACCCCGTCGCGTTTGATCTGTTTTTTAAGTTCTTTGCTGATTTTGGCTTGCTTGAAAAACCAGTTGCTCAAAGCGATGTTTCTATCGTCATCTCGCATCGCCAAGGGTTGTGCCACGCCATTCGATGAG